>JAOUGZ010000086.1 GCA_029865405.1 Betaproteobacteria bacterium | reverse complement strand
GCGCTCCAGCGGCTGGATGGTGAAGGCGGCCGCGCTCCGGTTCCAGACCGAAACCACCACTTCGCCCTGGTAATCCGAGTCGATCAGGCCGACGAGGTTGCCGAGCACGATGCCGTGCTTCGCGCCCAGGCCCGAGCGCGGCAGGACCACGGCGGCAAGCCCGGGGTCACCGAGATGGATAGCGAGCCCTGAGTGCACCAGCTGGCTGTCGCCGGGCTGCAACTCGAGCGGCGCATCGAGGCAGGCGCGCAGGTCCAGGCCGGCGGCGCCTGCGGTGGCGTAGTGCGGCAGTTGCGCGCGGATCCTCGGGTCGAGGATCCGTACCTCAAGCTTTCGCACGCGCGCGCTTCTCTCCCGCCAGCATGCCGGCCACATGCGCCACCAGCCGGCGCGCGATCTCGAGCTTGGAGGCGCGCCCGAGCGCATGCTCGCCGCGCTCGTCGAACAGCGTGACCTCGTTGTCGTCGGCGCCAATCGCGCTCTGCGCCAGATTCGCCGCCAGCAGGGGCACCGCCTTTTTCGCGCGCTTGGCGCGCGCATGCTCGGCCAGATTCTCGCTCTCGGCAGCAAAACCGACGCAGAACGGCGCATCCGCCAGGCCCGCGACCCAGGCGAGGATGTCTGGATTCTCGGCGAGCTCCAGGCTCGGGCCCACGCCGGCGCCCTTCTTGATCTTTTGCGCGGCGCGATTCTTCACGCGGTAATCGGACACCGCGGCCACGGCGAAGAACACGTCGCTGCCGGGCGCAACCTTCTTCACCGCTTCGAACATCTGTTCGGCGCTTCGCACGCGCACGCATTCCACGCCCGCGGGCGCCGCGAGGGCGGTCGGGCCGCTCACCAGCGTCACGCGCGCGCCCGCTTCGTGCGCCGCGCGCGCCACCGCATAGCCCATCTTGCCGGAGCTCGCGTTGGTGATCACCCGCACCGGGTCGATCGGCTCTTCGGTCGGCCCCGCGGTCACCAGCACCCGCTTGCCGGCGAGCAGCTTCGGCTGGAAGAACGCTTCGATCTCGGCGGCGATCTCTTCCGGCTCGAGCATGCGGCCCATGCCCACCTCGCCGCAGGCCTGGTCGCCCACCGCAGGGCCCGCGACATGCACGCCGTCGCCGCGCAATGTATGCAGATTCCGCTGCATCGCGGGGTTCTCCCACATCTCGACGTTCATCGCCGGCGCGACGAGCAGCGGGCAGCGCCTCGCCAGGCACAGGGTCGACAGCAGGTCGTTGGCGAGGCCCGCAGCGAGCTTGCCGAGGAAATCGGCGCTCGCCGGCGCCACGACGATGAGCTCCCGGTCACGCGACAGCTCGATATGTCCCATGTTGTCGGGAACACGCGCGTCCCACAGGTCGATCCACGCCGTCTGCCCGGTAAGTGCCTGCATGGTGACGGGGGTCACGAAGCGGGTCGCCGCCTCGGTCATCGCCACGCGCACGTCGGCGCCCGCCTTGGCGAGTTCGCGAGCGAGCTGGGCGGACTTGTAGGCGGCAACGCCGCCGGTGATGCCCAGCAACAGCCTTTTGCCCTTCAGGGTCATCGTGCGTGGGGCTGGCGCGTTATGGGAAGGGGCATTCTAGGGGAATTCAGGGGGCATCGCTTTGGGCATCGCCGATTGGCCGCCGCAGGAACGGCCGCGCGAGCGGCTGCTGGCGCAGGGCGCGGGCCGGCTCACGGACGCGGAGCTGGTGGCCGTGTGCCTGCGCTCGGGCATCCGCGGCAAGAGTGCCGTGGACCTCGCCCGCGACCTGATATCGCATTTCCAGGGCCTCGCCGCCCTTCTCGGCGCCGGCGTCCCGGAACTGCGTCGCGTGAAAGGACTCGGCGCAGCCAAGGCGGCGCAGCTCGCCGCCGTGCTCGAGCTCGCCCGGCGCGCGCTGCGCGAGGAGCTGCGCGCCGGCAGCGCCCTCACCACGCCCGGGGCGGTGCGCGACTACCTGCGCCTTGCGCTCGGCGGCCGCGCGCACGAGGTGTTCGTCTGCCTCTTCATGGATGCGCAGCATCGCGTGATCGGCGCCGAGGAGCTGTTCCGCGGCACGCTGACCCAGACCAGCGTCTACCCGCGCGAGGTCGTCAAGTCGGCCCTGGCCGCGAACGCGGCGACCGTGATCTTCGCCCACAACCACCCGTCTGGCGTGGCGCAGCCCTCGCAGGCCGACGAGCTGCTCACGCGCCAGCTGCGGGAGGCGCTCGCGCTGGTGGACGTCCGAGTGCTCGACCACTTCATCATTGCCGGCAACCAGGCGCTCTCCTTCGCCGAGCGCGGCCTGCTATAATCCGCGCCTTTCGCGAATTCCGGAGCCCGCAATGTCCCGCGTTTGCCAAGTCACCGGCAAGAAGCCGATGAGAGGAAATCTGGTCTCGCACGCCAACAACAAGACCAAGCGCGTGTTCCTGCCCAACCTGCACTACCGCCGCTTCTGGGTGGAAAGCCAGAACCGCTGGGTGCGGCTGCGCGTGTCCACGGCCGGCCTGCGCAAGATCGACAAGCTGGGCGTCGAAGCCGTTCTGGCCGAGATCCAGGCCAAGGCCAAGGCGCTCGCCAAGCAGAAGGAGTCCCGCTGATGCGCGACAAGATCAAGCTCGAGTCGACGGCCGGCACCGGCCACTTCTACACCACCACGAAGAACAAGCGCACCACGCCCGACAAGATGGAGATCAAGAAGTACGATCCCAAGGCGCGCAAGCACGTGCTCTACAAGGAAACCAAGCTGAAGTAAGGCGGCGTTTCCGGCGCACAAAAGCAAAAGGCCCGCTCGCGCGGGCCTTTTTCATTTCCGGTGCCGGTTCAGGCGTAGCTGCGCAGGCGCCGCGAGAAATCCATCAGTGGCACGATGCCGCTCGTTTCGGCACGGTGACACCAGTCCTGCAGCTGGCGCAGCAGTTGCTCCTTGGAAGCGTTGGATCGCTCCCACAGCGCGATCAACTCCTCGCGCATGCTCACTGCCACCTGCAGCGGCTTGGAGGGCTTGAGCGCCTCGGCGACGCGGGCACGGTCTGCTTCGGCGCCGTAGCCGATGCGCACCAGCGCGCGCTTGAGCGGCTTGAGCACTTCGGCATCGCGCGGCGACCAGTGCTGCAGCCGCTCCACCTCGTCGCTCCAGGTGCGCTTCACCGCCTTGGCGTAGCGCGCCAGCACGTCGTAACGGTTGGTGATAACCGCGTGCAGCGTATCGTAGTCGCACATCGTCTTCGCCGGCTCGAAGCGCGGCGTCGGCGCCACCTTCTTCACCGTGGCAAGCCCCAGCGCCTCGAGGATGCGGATGTACATCCAGCCGATGTCGAACTCGTACCACTTGGCCGAAAGCTTGGCCGAGGTGGCATACGCGTGATGGTTGTTGTGCAGTTCCTCGCCGCCGATCAGGATGCCCCAGGGAACGATGTTCTTGCTCGCGTCGGCGATGTCGAAACTGCGGTAACCCCAGTAGTGGCCGATGCCGTTGATCACGCCCGCCGCCCAGAAAGGAATCCATACGATCTGCGTGGCGAGGATCAGCAACCCCGGCACCCAGCCAAAGAGGGTGACGTTGGCCAGACCCATCAGCGTCAACCCGAGGATGGCGTGGCGCGAATACAGCTTGTGCTCGATCCAGTCGTCCGGCGTGCCATGGCCGTAACGCTCCATGGTTTCGCGGTTGTAGGATTCCTTCACGTAGAGGAACACGCCGCCCCACAGCACGCGCTTGATGCCGAGCACCTGTGGGCTATGCGGGTCCTCTGGGGTCTCGCACTTGGCGTGGTGCTTGCGATGGATCGCGGCCCACTCCTTGGTCACCATGCCGGTCGTCAACCATAGCCAGAAACGAAAGAAGTGCGACGCGATCGGATGCAGGTCCAGGGCGCGATGCGCCTGATGGCGATGCAGGAAAATGGTCACCGAGGCGATCGTGACGTGGGTGAGCCCCAGCGCGACGAGCACCAGGCCCCACCAGGGCAAATCAAGCAAACCTGAGAAAATCATCAGTTCTTTCTGGTAGTTATGTGAGTACAGCCGGTCGATTCTACGCGATTAGACCACCCACGCAACCGGGGATTCCCCTACACACGACGAATATTTCACCCTCGGCGGTAAGCGCCCGTCGCGCAAGGGGAATCGCCCATCAGCGCCGCTCGAAGGCGGCGGCAAAGAAGCCGTCGCAACCATGCACGTGCGGCCACAGGCGCAGGCGCTCTCCGCTCTCGAGTTCAATGCGCTGCGCGGCGAGCAGTTCCCGGCAGGACAAGGGGGCAAAATCCGCATGCGCGACCGCAAACGCGTCGGCGATTGACTCGTTTTCATCCGGCAGGATGCTGCAGGTCGCGTACACCAGGCGTCCGCCGGGCTTCACGAGCCGCGCCGCCGCTTCGAGAATCCCCGCTTGCTTGACCGCCAGCTCCGCGATCGCTTGCGCGCCATGGCGCCATTTCAGGTCCGGATTGCGCCGCAGCGTGCCGAAACCACTGCAAGGCGCGTCCACCAATACGCGATCGAGCTTGCCGGCCAGCCGCTTGGCGCGCGCGTCGCCGTCGCCGGAAAGAACGAGCGGGTGCACGTTCGTCACACCGGCTCGCGCCGCGCGCGGGGCGAGCTCGGCGAGGCGGCGCGCCGAGACATCCATCGCGTAGATGCGCCCCGTGCCGCGCATAAGCATGGCGAGCGCGAGCGTCTTGCCGCCCGCCCCGGCGCAATAGTCGGCGACCATCTCGCCGCGGCGCGGTGCCAGCAGGTACGCGAGCACCTGGCTGCCTTCGTCCTGCACCTCGATCGCGCCCTGCTTGAAAAGCGGGTGGCGGTTGATCGCCGGCTTGCCCGCAAGCCGCACGCCCGCCGGGGAATAGGGCGTCGGCTGGGCGTCGACGCCGCCCGCGCGCAGCTGCGCCAGGACCTCGTCGCGCCCGAGCTTCGCCAGGTTGACGCGCAGGTCGAGTGGCGCCGGATTGAGCAGGCCCTGCGCCACGCGCATGGCCTGGTCCGCGCCGTGCAGGGCCGTGAGCCGTTCCCACAGCCAGTCGGGCAGGTCTGCGCGCACCGCCGCAGGAAAGGCGTCGCTCTTCGCGGCGCGCACGCGCGTGACGAGGGCCTGCTCTTCCTCGCGCACCACGTCCTCCAGCGCGCGCGCCGACAGGCCGCGCACGCGCACCAGCGCGGCGATCGCCAGGTCGCGGGGCGCCGAAGACTGCGCGGCGGCCTCGAGCGAGCGGCGCCGGCGCAGCACCGCGTACACGGTCTCGGCGACAAAGGCGCGATCCTGCTGGCCGAGATTGCGGTGCGCGCGGAAATAGCGCGACACCGCGGCATCCGCGGGACCGGTCGTGTCGAGCAGTTCGGCCAGCAGCGCCTCGGCCCGGGCGAGCTGGGCGCGGTAGATCATCGGAGCGGGACGATGCGCGTGGCGACCTGGTCGACGCGGGCGCCGTCTTTTTGTACCACCAGTACCCGCAGCGGCAGGTAGCAGCGCCCCGCGTCGAGCCAGATCTGGGTGGACCGTCCGTCGTCGTCGCGCTTCACGAGGCGCAGCGCGTCGAAATCGCCCGCGGGCAGCGCCAGCGGCTCGCGCCCGGCAACGTCGAACACGTAGTGAGAAACGCCCTTGCCGTCGGCGACGTGGTACTCGATCGGTCCCGCGCCCGGCGCGTGAAACGCGGCGGCGAACAGAAAGCTCAGGCGATCCTGCGCGTTGGGCGGCAAGGGACGCGCCTGCGGGCCATCGCGGAACTGCTGCGTGAGTATGCCATCGTCCCATGCGAACTGAGCACGGGCCGTATCGCGGCGCGGTCGCTGATCCTCGTATTCGAGGGGACGCAGGCCCCCTGCCGTCACTTTGCCGCGGCTGGTGCGCAACACGCTGCCCAGCAGCGCCAGGAGGCCGCTGCCCTGCCAGGTTTCGGTGAGCCGGTAGCTGCGCGCATCATGTTCGAGCACGTGGGTCACGGTAGCCAGCGGACCGCCGTTGTGCAGCACATCGTAGGTAATCTCGACTCGCGCCGGCGGCGACGCCTGTGCCGCGGCGGCGAGGCTAAGCGCGGTCGCTAGCAACCAGTTGCGCATGGCTTCCTTTGACGCGCACTTTGCCGCCCTCGATGACCAGCTGGCCATCGAGAAACCAGCGGATGGCGCGCGGGTACAGAAGGTGTTCCTGGGTGAGCACGCGCGCCGCGAGCGCATCCGCAGTGTCCCCCGGTAGCACGGGCACCGAGGCCTGGGCGATGACCGGCCCATGGTCGAGCGCCTCGGTGACGAAGTGCACGGTGCAGCCGTGACGCTTCGCTCCGGCCGCGAGCGCCCGCGCATGCGTGTCGAGCCCGGGGAATTCCGGCAGCAGCGACGGGTGGATGTTCACGAGGCGATCGGCGTAGCGCGCGACGAAACCCGAGGTGAGTACGCGCATGAATCCCGCGAGCGCCACCAGGCGCGGGGCGTAGCGCTCGATCTCGGCCGCGAGCGCGGCTTCGAAGGCCTCGCGCGTGGGAAAGCGGCCGTGTTCGACCACGGCCGTCGGAATGCCGTGGCGCACGGCGATGGCAAGACCCCCGGCGCCGGCGCGGTTGCTGATGACCGCGGATACGGGAATTCCTGCGTCGAGCATGGCTTGCAGATTGCTGCCACGGCCGGAAATGAGGACGACGACCGACATGAGGCGCGAAGTTTAATACAGACGCACGGCGCGATAGCCGTCGTCCTCGAGCAGCGCGAGTACGCCACGCTCGCCGAACAGATGCAGCGCGCCGATGGCGACGAACGCGCGACCGCGGCGCAGCTCGCGCTGCATCCGATACGCCATCACCACGCTGCGGTCGAGCACGACGCGCTTCATGAGCTCGGCGTGGTGCGGGGCGATCTCGGGATAGCGCTGCGCATAGTACTGCTGCGCGTCCCAAATGCCCTGCAGGTCGCGCGCCAGATACGCACGCAGCGTGCGCTCCGCCAGCTGGTCGAGGGCGTCGCGGTGCCCAAGGTAGTGCCGGAGCAACGCGACCTGGGCGGCCAGCGACATTTCGTCGAACGTGAATACCTGCTCTTCGACGTTCTCGATCTGCAGCACCGGCAGGCGCCGGGCGCGCGCCAGTGCGAACAACTGCCCGTCGGGCGGCACTGCGCCCGCGGGCTGGCGCGAGATGCGCAGATTGAGCAGCACGCCCCAGGGCTTGAGCCTGCCCACGAATTCGCGCGGCAGACCGATCGGGCGCATCGCCTCCACGGCACGCTCGAAATGCTCGCGCCCGATGTCCTGCTCGAGAGTGCGCCCGTCGAGATACATCGCCGCCTCGAGAAAGCGCTCTCGGCCGTACTGGTCGGCGACGAATTCGAGCATCAGGGCGCGCGACCCGGAAAGGACATCGCGCACCGGCGGCGGCAGCGGCTCGAGCCGCGGGTCGTCGGCGTGCAGCGTGCCGAAGACATGGCTTGGCTCGATGCCCGATTTCTCCACTCGCCAAAGCAAGCCCTGCGCGTAGCGGGCCACGGCCCCTGCTGGCAGCGGCAGGACGCATGCCAGGCCGGCGGCAAGAATCGTTCGGCGATTCATCCCGCGCCGGGCCGCGTCATCGCCTCGGGGCGCACCCAGCGCTCGAAGTCCTCGGCGCTGACGTACCCGAGCGCCAGCGCCGCGTCGCGCAGCGTGCTCCCCTCGCGGTGCGCTTTCTTGGCGATCTCCGCGGCGCGGTCGTAGCCGATGTGCGGCGCAAGCGCAGTGACGAGCATCAGCGAGCGCTCTACCAGCTCGCGGATGCGCGCCTCGTTGGCCTCGATGCCGCGCGCGCAGTGCTCCTCGAACGAGGCGCAGCCGTCGGCGAGCAGACGCACACTCTGCAGGAAGTTGTGGATCAGCATCGGCTTGTAAACATTGAGCTCGAACTGGCCGGAGGCGCCGCCGATGCCCAGCGCCACGTCGTTGGCCAGCACCTGCACGCACGACATGGTGAGGGCCTCGGCCTGCGTCGGGTTGACCTTGCCCGGCATGATCGAGCTGCCCGGCTCGTTCTCCGGGAGCGACAGCTCCCCCAGCCCGGAACGCGGGCCCGAGGCAAGCCAGCGCACGTCGTTGGCGACCTTGTGCAGCGCGGCAGCCAGCGTCTTCAGCGCCCCGTGCGCAAACACCAGCGCCTCGTGGCCCGCGAGCGCGGCGAACTTGTTGGGCGCCGCCTCGAAGGGGAGCCCGGTGGCCTGCGACAGATCCTTCGCCATGCGCTGGCCAAATTCGGCATGGGTGTTCATGCCAGTGCCGACGGCCGTGCCGCCGATCGCCAGCTCGCACAGCCCGGGCAGGGTCAGCTCGATGGCAGCCTCGCACTGCGCCAGCTGCTCTACGTAGCCCGAGAACTCCTGACCCAGCGTGAGCGGTGTCGCGTCCTGCAGGTGGGTACGGCCGATCTTGACGATGCCGGCGAAGTCGTGCGCCTTGGCCGCGAGCGTCGCCGCCAGCTGCTCGAGCCGCGGCAGCAAATCGTGCTCGACGCCGCGCGCCGCGGCGATATGCATCGCCGTGGGAAACGCATCGTTGGAGGACTGGCCGAGATTGACGTGGTCGTTGGGGTGCACCAGGCGCCGCACGCCGCGCTCGCCGCCGAGCAATTCCGACGCGCGATTAGCGAGCACTTCGTTGACGTTCAT
>JAOUGZ010000596.1 GCA_029865405.1 Betaproteobacteria bacterium | reverse complement strand
AGCTTGCGGTTCCACAGCGGCGTGACACCCGGCGTGGCCGCGTGCGGCGTGTGGCAGAACGCGCACACCTGGCTCTCGCTCACCGCGCGCACGCCGCCCACGCCACCGCCGCCGCTCGCCGAGAGATTGTGCGGCGTGGCGCGCACGTCCGACACGCGCCCGGCATGCGCCGGCGCGAGCCAGGCCGCGGCCGCGGCGAGCAGGGCAAGCGCTGCGAGACGCTGCATCAGCCGTCCCCGAGGAACTGGAACACGATCACCCTGCCGTTGAACATGTCGGCGACGAATACGCGGTTGCGCCCGTCCACCCAGACGCCGGCGGGCAGGAAGAAGCGGCCGGCCGCCTGCCCGGTGCCGCCGATGGGCAGCAGGAACTGGCCGCCGTGGCTGAACACCAGCAGGTGGTCGTAGTAACTCTCGACGACGTAGACGTGGCCCTCGTCGTCGACCGCCACGCCCTTGGGGCGCACGAGGTTGCCCACGTAGAGCCCGCGCTCGCCGAACTTGCGCTCGAGCAGCTCGCCGCCGGCGCTGAACACCTGGATGCGGCTGTTCATCGTGTCGGTCACGTACAGCTCGCCGCGCGCAAACGCCACGTGCGTGGGAAAGTTGAACTCGCCGTTGCCTTCGCCGCGTCGGCCGATCAGCTGCACCAGGCGCCCCTGCTCATCGAACACCTTGACGTCGTGCGCGTGGGTGTCGGCGACGTAGAGCAGCTTCTGCTCGGCGTCGCGCGCGATGCCGGCGGGGCGCTTGAGCAGCGTGCTCCCGATCTCGCGCACCGGGTTGCCCGAGCGGTCCAGCTGCGCGACGAAACCCAGTTCGGCGTCCGCAACGAAGATGCCGCCATCCGGCCCCGGCGCGACGCCTACCGGCGAAGCGAAGGGGGTCAGGCCGCGCGCCTTCTCCCACACCAGGAGTTCGCCAACCTTCTCGTCGAACACAAACACCGCCTGGCGGCTCGCGTCCGTCACGTAGATGCGGCCGCTCTCGTCAACGCTGCCCGCCACCGGGCGCTGAAGTACCGTGGGCCGCGCTTCGGCAGCATCCAGGCCGATCAGCGCGCGCCAGAAGCGCTCGAAGGCGCCGCGCTGCTCGGCGCCCGGCACGCGGAAGTTCGACTCGCCGACAAGTTGCCCCGCGTACATGAAGCGGGGCACTTCCGGGGGCTGCGGGAACAGGATGCGCCTGCCCTCGGGCGCGTCCTCCATGCCGAAATGCAGGACCGCGGGGCCACGCGTCCCGCCGCAGCCCGCGAGAACCAGGAGGCCCACCGCCGCAGCCAGCACTGTTCGCATTGTTCCGCCCACGGCCTTTTCGCTACGCTGCGCCATGCTACCAGCGCCCCGGCCCGGAAGTCTGGTGGCCGCCGTAGATGCCGCTCTTCAGGCCGGGCTTGCCCGAATGGCACAGGTCGCAGCGCTCCGCGCCCCAGGCGATGTCGCCGTTGTGGCACATGCCGCAGAACCTGCCTTCGATGATGTCGCTCATGCGCACGTCGTTCGCTCCGGCGCGCATCTCGAATCCCAGCTCGTGGTGGCACACCTTGCAGCGGAAGCGGATGCGGTGGAACCAGTGCGGGAACACCACCGGCCGCACGCCGCCGCGGTCGGAGTGGCGGTTGAGCAGCACGTCGCCGTACTCGGCGCGCGCCTCGGGGCAAGCGCCCGCGAGCGCCGCGATCGCGAGCAGCGATGCGCACAGCGCGGCGGGCTTCGTCATCGTCCATCGGCGTGTCAGCGTGCCGCCCCCGCCGCCTTGGGCGGCGTGCGCGGCGTGTTGTGGCAGCGCGCGCACTCCGTGAGCGGGAAGGCCACGGCGCCGTGGCACTGGCCGCACTGCTCACCCTGCAGAATGCGCAGCATCGTGATCTCGTTGGCGCCCGCCTTGGACTTGAACAGCTTCTCGTGGCAGTTGCTGCAGTCCAGCCACAGCGTGTGCTCGCGGTGCGGGAAGCGCACGATCGGCAGCGAGCCGTAGCGGTCCATGTAGATGTCCGTCTCGAGCAGGCGTACCTCCACTTCCGGCCGCAGGCTGGTGCGCGGGTTGATGCTGCCGTTGCGCAGCGCGTCGACCCAGCGCACCTGGTTGCCCGCGGTGTCTGCCGGCAGCGCCGAGAGCGCCTCCCGGGGCTCCTGCAGCAGTCCGATCGCCGGGCTGCGCGGATCGTGCACGCCGTCCCTGGCGAGCGGCAGCCAGCTGCGCTCGATGGGCGGCGCGGTGCCTTGGGACTGCGCGACCGCCGCCGTGAAGGCCGCCAGCAGGAGTGCGAGCGCGAACCGCATGCCACTACCCCGGGATGAACACGCCGGCGCTGCGGATCGCGCGCACCAGCTCGCGCGTCGATTCCTCCAGCAACCCCACCGCACCGCCGAAATCACCGCGCCGCGCCGCGCTTTCGGCGTCGCGCCTCAGCTCGCCGGCGCGCGCCACCCAGCCCGTCGCGGGCGCGGACGCGGCGGCCTGCTTTTCGGCCAGGAGGCCGAGCAGCATGCGGTGGGTATCGTTGCGGTCCAGCTCGTAGTGGTATTCCTCCTCCTTGCTCGCGAAGCTGAGCGAGCGTACC
>JAOUGZ010000595.1 GCA_029865405.1 Betaproteobacteria bacterium | reverse complement strand
TCGGTGGCCTTCGACCAGCGGCTCGCGCCCTTCGACATCGAGGCCTCGCTCGCGCATGCGCGCATGCTCGCCGCCTGCGGCATCATCGCGCGCGGCGACCTCGCCGACATCGAGCGCGGCATGGCGGCGATCCGCAAGGAGATCGAGGCGGGCGCATTCGGCTGGTCGCTCGAGGCCGAGGACGTGCATACCAACATCGAGCGCCGCCTGATCGAGCAGGTGGGCGATGCCGGCAAGCGCCTGCACACGGCGCGCTCGAGGAACGACCAGGTGGCGACCGACGTGCGCCTGTGGCTGCGCGCCGAGATCGACGCCATCGACGCCGCGCTCGGCGCCCTGCAGGAGGCGCTGCTCGGGCAGGCCGAGCGCCACGCCACGCTGGTGATGCCCGGATTCACGCACCTGCAGGTCGCGCAGCCGGTGACGTTCGGCCACCACCTGATGGCCTATGTCGAGATGCTGGAGCGCGACCGCGCGCGCTTCGCCGATTGCCGCCGGCGCGTGAACCAGCTGCCGCTGGGCGCGGCGGCGCTCGCCGGCACCACCTTCCCCATCGACCGCGCGCGCGTGGCGAAGGAGCTCGGCTTCGACGGCCTGTGCGCCAACTCCCTCGATGCGGTGTCCGATCGCGACTTCGCGGTGGAATTCTGCGCGCACGCGGCGCTGGCGATGACGCACCTGTCGCGCCTCGCCGAGGAGATCGTGCTGTGGGCGAGCCCGCGCTTCGGCTTCGTGCGCCTGCCCGATCGCTTCTGCACCGGCAGCTCGATCATGCCGCAGAAGAAGAACCCGGACGTGCCCGAGCTGGTGCGCGGCAAGAGCGCGCGCGTCATCGGCGATCTCGTGTCCCTGCTGGTCCTGATGAAATCGCAGCCGCTTGCCTACAACAAGGACAACCAGGAGGACAAGGAGCCGCTCTTCGACGCCGCGGACACGCTGCGCGACTCGCTCACCGTGTTCGCCGAGCTGGTGGCCGGGATCGAGCCGGTGCCCGCGGCGATGCGCGCGGCGGCGCTCGAGGGCTTTGCCACCGCCACCGACCTCGCCGACTACCTCGTGCGCAAGGGGGTGCCCTTTCGCGATGCGCACGGCATCGTGGCGCGCGCGGTGCGCGAGGCCGAAGGCGCGGGCTGCGATCTCTCGGGGCTGCCGCTGGCGGTGCTGAAGCGCTTCTCGCCGGCGATCGGCGACGACGTCTTCGCTGCCCTGTCGCTCGAAGGCTCGGTGGCGGCGCGCGACCACCCCGGCGGCACCGCACCCCGGCAGGTCCGCGCCGCCGTCGCGCGGGCGCGCGCACGCCGGGCGAGGAAGCCATGAACGCAGCGGTCATTGCGGTCCCCGAGCGCATCGGCAAGTACCCGGTGCTGCAGGAGCTGGGGCGCGGCGCGACCAGCGTCGTCTACCTGTGCAACGACCCGTTCTACAGCCGCAATGTCGCCGTCAAGGTGGTGATGCCGGAAGCGTTCCAGGACAAGGACAAGGGGCGCCTGTATCGCAAGCTGTTCGTCACCGAGGCCTCGCTCGCCGGCAAGCTGCAGCACCCGCACATCTGCCAGATCTACGACGCGGTGGCCGACGACCGGCAGCAGTACATCGTCATGGAGTACGTGGACGGCGGCACGCTCGAGCGCCACGGCGACGCCCAGGACCTGCTGCCCATCGACCGCGTGGTGGAGATCATCTTCAAGTGCACGCGGGCGCTGGAGTTCGCGCACAAGATGGGCATCACGCACCGCGACCTGAAGCCGGCGAACATCCTGTATTCCGGCGAGACCGACGTCAAGGTGTCCGACTTCGGCGCCGCGCTCATCGCCAGCGGCGACATCACCCAGGTCTCGGCCATCGGCTCGCCCGCCTACATGTCGCCCGAGCAGGTGAAGGAGCACGCCCTCAACCACCAGACCGACATCTACTCGCTCGGCGTGGTCATGTACCAGCTGCTCGCCGGGCGCCTGCCGTTCCAGGCCACCAACAACTTCAGCCTCATCTACCAGATCGCCAACGTCGAGCCGCAGCCGCCCTCGTCCTACCGGCCGCAGATCCCGGCGGCGCTCGACGCCATCGTCAAGCGCGCCATGGCCAAGGACCTGACGCGGCGCTACGCGAACTGGGAGGACTTCTCGCTCGAGCTCGCCGAGGTGTTCAGGAACGAGGGCTTGAGCGGCCGCAAGGAAACCTTCGCCGACTCCGACAAGTTCGAGTCGCTGCGCAAGCTGCACTTCTTCACCCACTTCACCGACGCCGAGCTGTGGGAGGTGGCGCGCATCTCCAATTGGCGCACCGCGGCGGCGGGCGAGCTGCTGATGAAGGAGGGCGAGCCGGGCAACTTCTTCTGCATCCTCGCCGACGGCCAGGTGCGCGTCACCCGCAAGGGCAAGCTGCTCAACATCCTGTCCGCCGGCGAGTGCTTCGGCGAGATGGCCTACCTGTCCAAGGAAGAGCAGTTGCGCGGCGCCGACGTCACGGTGATGGACGAATCGAAGATCATCTCGGTGCCGACGCAGAAGCTCACGCAGGCCTCGGACGCCTGCCGCTACAAGTTCGACCGCGCCTTCATGGAGATCCTGGTC
>JAOUGZ010000594.1 GCA_029865405.1 Betaproteobacteria bacterium | reverse complement strand
GCATGTCCTATCAGGTCCTCGCGCGCAAGTGGCGGCCGCGGAACTTCTCTACGCTGGTGGGACAGGAGCACGTGGTGCGCGCCTTGCGCCACGCTTTGGAGCAGAAGCGGCTGCACCACGCCTACCTGTTCACGGGCACGCGCGGCGTGGGCAAGACCACGCTGGCGCGGATTCTCGCCAAGTGCCTCAACTGTGAAACCGGCATCACCGCCGAGCCCTGTGGGCGCTGCAGCGCCTGCGAGGAGATCGACGGCGGGCGCTTCGTCGATCTGCTGGAAGTCGACGCGGCGACGAACACGCGAGTCGACGAAATGCGCCAGCTCCTGGACACGGCGCAGTACGCGCCGACGCGCGGGCGCTTCAAGGTGTATGTGATCGACGAAGTACACATGCTGTCGAATTCGGCCTTCAACGCCATGCTGAAAACGCTCGAGGAGCCGCCGGAGCACCTGAAGTTCGTCCTCGCCACCACGGATCCGCAGAAGATTCCGGTCACCGTGCTGTCACGATGCCTGCAGTTCAACCTCAAGCAGATGCCGCCGGCCGCCATCGCCAGCCACATCGCGGGCCTGCTTGAAGCCGAAGGCGTCGACTTCGAGCCGGTGGCCCTGCAGCTCATAGGCCGCGCCGCGGCCGGCAGCATGCGCGATGCCCTCTCGCTGCTCGACCAGGCAATCGCACATGGCGGCGGCAGGGTCGCCACGGAGAGTGTGCGCGACATGCTGGGCACGGTGGATGACACCTATTTGCTGCGGCTGCTGAGTGCCGTGGCGGCGGGCGATGGCGCGCAGTTGCTGTCCATTGCCGACGAGATGCAGGCGCGCAGCCTGTCCTTCGATGCGGCATTGCAGGATCTTGCCGGATTGCTGCTCAAGCTTGCGGTCCGGCACGCCGCGCCGGACGCCGACGACGCGGGACAACCGGGGCGCGAGGCGCTGGCCGGGCTTGGGCGGCAGATGGATGCAGAGACAGTGCAGCTGTGCTACCAGATTGCACTGCAGGGACGCGACGACCTGGCGCTCGCGCCGGACGAGCACGCGGGATTCGTCATGACGCTGCTCCGCATGCTGGCGTTTCGTCCCGTGCAGGCAGTTGCCGAGGTTGGGGTCGAGCCAAAGCAGGCTGCGTCACCACAGGGCGCCGAAAGCGGTGCGGGCGCAATGCGCAAGTCCGCATTCGATGGCGACTGGCCGGCGCTCGTTCAGCAGCTGTCGGTGGGGGGCGCAGCCCGCGAGCTGGCGCGCAACTCGGCGCTGGTGGCGTATTCGGAGCGTACGATCGAGCTCGCGGTGCCGAAGGCCAAAGCGCATCTGGGTGAACGCAGCTACCAGGAAAAGCTCAAAGTCGTCCTGGAGCAGCAGTTCGGCAGGTCCCTGGCACTGAAAGTGGTCGTCGGCGAAGCAAATGGCGATACCGTTGCCGGTCTGGAAGCGGGCGCGCGCGAAGCGCGTCACGGTGAGGCGACGCGCGCGGTGCAGGGAGATCGTTTCGTGCAGGACCTGGTCGACATATTCGACGCAAAGGTCGTGGGATCCAGTATCAAGGCCAACGGCAGCAAGAACTAGCGCGGGAGACGACGATGCGCGGAAATATCGGTCAGCTGATGAAGCAGGCACAGATGATGCAGGACAACATGCGGCGCATGCAGGAGCAGCTGGCGTCCATGGAGGTCGAAGGGCAGGCCGCTGCGGGCAAGGTGAAGGTGGTGATGACTTGCAAGCACGAAGTGCGGCGCGTCACCATCGACCCGGGAGTGTCCGGCGAGGACCGGGAAATGCTGGAAGACCTGGTGGCGGCAGCCTTCAACGATGCCGCTCGGCAGGTGGATGCAACAGTGGCCGAGAAAATGAGCGGCGTCAGCGCCGGCCTGGGGCTGCCCGCCGGCCTCAAGCTGCCGTTCTAAGGCCGTGAGCCGGGACGCGGTTCCCAGCGCCAAAGGCCTGGAGCGACTGATCGAGGCGCTGCGGGTCCTTCCGGGCGTCGGCCCGCGGTCCGCGCAGCGCATGGCCTACCACCTGCTGCAAAGGGATCGTCCTGGCGCCGAACTTCTGGCGCGTGCCCTGGGCGACGCGTTGACGCGGGTACGGCACTGCGAAATGTGCAACAACTACACCGAGGACGAAATCTGCGCGCTGTGCCGTTCGCCACGGCGTGATCGCACGCTGCTGTGCGTCGTGGAAACGCCAGCGGATCTCGCCATGGTGGAACAGACGTCCGCCTTTTCCGGGATGTACTTCGTGCTCATGGGCCGTTTGTCGCCGCTCGACGGTGTCGGGCCGCGCGACATCGGCCTGGAGAAACTGCTGGCGCGGGCGACGGCAGGGGAGGTCACCGAAGTCGTCCTGGCGACCAATTTCACCAACGAGGGCGAGGCGACGGCGCACTACATCGCGGAAATGCTCCGCAGCAGGAACGTAGGCGTGAGCCGCATCGCGCGCGGGGTGCCCCTGGGGGGCGAACTCGAGTATGTGGATGCGGGGACGCTCTCCCAGGCGCTGCTGGATCGGCGCGGCATGTAACGCTTGGCGCCGCCCTCGGGCGCGCGGCGTCAGGATTTATTGACACCCATTTCCCAG
>JAOUGZ010000593.1 GCA_029865405.1 Betaproteobacteria bacterium | reverse complement strand
TATCTGTACTCTCGCCGTCGCGGCGCTGCCGGTCGGTGCCGCACTCGGCCAAGACGCCTACGTGCTCGGCGTATCGGCGGCCATGACGGGGCCGGTCGCCGGCGGCTACGCGCCGGTGGTCGACGCCATGCGCGCCTATCTCGAGCACCTGAACGGCAAAGGCGGCATCAACGGCAAGCCGGTGAGGCTCATCGTGCTCGACGATCAGGCGCAACCCTCGCGCGCCGCGGCCAACGCCAAGCAGCTCATCAACCAGGACAAGGTGGTGATGTTGCTCAACACGAGCCTGTCATCCACGTACGCACCTATGGTTGCTGAGGCCAGGCGCGCCGGCGTGCCGCTCTACTACGCGGGCTCGGTGTGCCCCAAGGACACGTTTCCACCCGCCGATCCGCTGCAGTTCTGCTCCACGGCTTTCGGCGCGACGCTCGACTCGCAGGCGGCGCTCGCGTTCGTGAAGGAACGCGCCCAGGGGTCGGTGCGCATCGGCTTCGCGGCCATGGCGATCCCGGTCTCGCGCGGCGAGATTGATTACGCCGAGGGCCTGTCGAAAACGCTCGGCATGACGCCCGTGGACAAGCAGATCACCCCGCCGCCCACGCCCGACTACACGCCCTTCGCCACCAAGCTCAAGGAAGGTGATCCCAACTGGGTCTGGTCCTGGGCGCCATGGGTCGCGCAGGTGCGCATGTTCGAGGCCTTGCGGCGCCTCGGCTGGGACGGGCGCTACATCACCTGGGCGCACCTCAACGCCGAACAGGAGCTCGAGCGCATTCGCGACGGCGAGCTCTACGTCATCGGCACCAACGCCATGCTCGAGGACAATCTCCCGGTGCACGCCGAGATCCGCGCGGTGGCGGCGCGCGCCAACCTGCAGCATCCGGTCTCCTACCTGACCGAGGGATTCGTCGCGGGTATGGTGATCGAGCAAGCGCTGAAGAAAACCGCCTCGCCGCCAACGCCCGCCAAGGTGCAGGCTGCCATGAGCTTGCTAAAAGTCGACCTGAAGGGTCTGCGCGGCGGGCCGCTCGTGTGGACCAAGGACAACCACTTCCGCACCGAGCAGCACTATCGCGTCTGGCGCTGGGACCCCAATGCCAACCGCATCGTGCGGGCGCAGGACTGGAAGTCGATCGCCGTGAAGTAAGGCGGTGCAGCTCGCCGTCAACATCGCGGTCCTCGCCTCGATCTATGCGCTGATCAGCTGCGGCTACGTGCTGATCTACCGGGTGAGCCGGGTGCTCTCGCTCGCCCACGGCGAGCTGATGATGCTCGGCGCCTACGGGCTGTACGCCACGGCGTCGCTATTTTCCGGGCACCCGCTGGTCGCGCTCGCGGCGGCCTGCGCGCTAGGCCTGATCGTGGGCGTCGCCGTTTACTTTGCGCTCATGTGGCGCATGACGGGCGAATCGGTGCTCGCGGCGGTGCTCGCCACCATCGCGCTCGGCATCCTGTTGCGCGGCGCGATGATCCTGGTCTTCGGCACCCAGACGCGGCACCCGCTCGATGAGCTCGGCTGGGAAAACACCTCGCACGAGCTCTGGGGCGGCGCGCGCGTCTCGACCGTCGGCCTCGCGCTCCTCGCCTGCACGGCGCTCGTCTACCTCGGCCTGTTCACGTTCCTGCGCGCCACGCGCTGGGGCATACGCATGCGCGCCGCGGGCCAGCACCCGCTCCTCGCCGCGCAGCGCGGCATCGGGCTGCACGGCGTGTACGCGCTCGCCTGGGGCCTCGCCACGCTGACGGCCGGCCTCGCGGGGATGCTCCTGGCCGCCGACGCCGGACTCGAGGGCACGCTCTACATCGTCGGCCTCAAGGCCTTTCCCGCGGCGCTGGTGGGCGGCCTCGACAGCCTGCTCGGTGCGCTCGCGGGCTCGCTCATCATCGCCGGCGCCGAGGTCCTGCTCATCCATTACGTGGATCCGCTGCTCGCCGACGTCGTGCCCTTCATCGTGCTCCTTGCCATGCTCATCGTGCGGCCCTGGGGCCTCTTCGGCACGCGCGAGGAGCTCGACCGCGTATGAGCCAGCCCCGGGCGAGCGGCTACTGGCACACCCGCTACGCGCAGGACGCGGCTCTGGTGAAAACGCGCACGCAGATGTTCTGGCTCGCCGCGTTCGCGCTTTGCCTCGGCGCCTACCCCTTCCTCGCCGATGCGCTCTGGCTCGACCTCGCCAACCAGGTGCTGCTCGCGTCCATCGGGGCTGTGGCGCTGATGCTGCTCACCGGCTACGCCGGGCAGATTTCGCTCGGCCACGCGGGCCTGCTCGCGGCGGGCGCGTTCACCGCGGGGATACTGTTCCAGGAGCTCGCCGCGCCCATGTGGGTGACGCTTCCCGCAGCGGCCGCGGTGGGCGCGGCGCTCGGGCTCGCGTTCGGCCTGCCGAGCCTCAGGCTGCGCGGGCTTTACCTCGCCGTTTCCACGCTCGCGCTGCATTTCATCGTCATCCACATCGGCGCGGAATACGAGACCAAGCGCGGCTACTCCACGGGCATCGTCATGGAATCGCCCATCCAGGACGCGCGCACGTGGTATTTCGTGTTGCTGGCTGCGTCCGCGGGGACGGTGCTGTTCAG
>JAOUGZ010000591.1 GCA_029865405.1 Betaproteobacteria bacterium | reverse complement strand
ACAGCGTGTCGCCGCAGAACAATGATTCCACGCCATAATACGCAATATGCGCTCGCGTATGCCCCGGAATATCGAGCACCGAGAGCGCGACGCCGAGCTCGGGAATGTTCACCGAGTCGCCTTCGCTGACCGGTTGCGTGAGCGTGGCGATCGGCTCGCCCTTCGGCCCGTACACCGGCACCCGTTTCGTCGCCAGCAGCTCGGGGATGCCGCCGACGTGGTCGGGATGATGGTGCGTGGCGAGGATCGCGGCGAGCTCGAGCCCTTCGCGCTGCAGGTACGCCAGCACCGGGCGCGCCTCGCCCGGGTCGACCACGGCGGCGTGGCGCGCGTTGCGCAGCGTCCACACGTAGTTGTCGCGCAGGGCCGGTAGCGGAACGATATCGATCATGGATCGCCAGTCCTTCGTCTCGGATGCCGCAGCCAAGTATAACGGCGAGCGCGCGTCCTTCTCGGGGTGGTGCGCGACGCCGCTCGGGCAGTACGTGCTCGACTGGGAAATGCAGCAATTCGACAACGCGGTGGAGGATGTGTTCGGCTATCGCGCCGTGCAGGTCGGCCTGCCGGAGCTGCAATGCCTGCGCCAGAACCGCATCCCGTACCGCTTCACCGTGGCGCTGGAAGCGGGCGCGGCGCTCGCCGCCGACCCGCTGCAGCTGCCGCTCGCCTCGCAGAGCCTCGACCTCGTGGTGCTGCCGCACGCCCTCGAGTCGCACCTCGACGCGCACAGCGTGCTGCGCGAAGCCGAGCGCGTGCTGCGGCCCGACGGCCAGGTCGTGATCTCCGGCTTCAACAACGCCTCGCTCTGGGGCCTGCGGCGCTGGTTCTCGCGGCGCGACGCCGGCTCGCCCTGGGATGCGCGCTTCATCGGGCTGCTCAGGCTCAAGGACTGGCTGCAGCTCCTTTCGTTCGAGCTGAACGGCGGGCGCTTCGGCTGCTACGCCCCGCCTCTTGCGAAGCCCAAGTGGCGCGCGCGCTTCGAATTCATGGACAAGGCGGGGGCGCGCTGGTGGCCGATCCTCGGCGGCGTGTACGTGGTGCGCGCGGTGAAGCGCGTGCACGGCATGCGCCTGATCACGCCGGCATGGCGCAAGGAGCGCAAGCGGCGCCGCGCGCTGGCGGCGATGCCGCAGAAGAACGGCCACCCGGATCACGTCACGCAGCGCCGCCATGACTGAGGCGACGGTCGAGGCCTACGCCGACGGCGCCTGCAAGGGCAACCCGGGGCCGGGCGGCTGGGGCGTGCTGCTGCGCTCGGGCGGGCGCGAGCGCGAGCTGCACGGCGGCGAGCCCGCGACCACCAACAACCGCATGGAGCTGACCGCGGTGATCCGCGCGCTGGAGTCGGTCGCGCCGCGCTCGCGCGTGCGCGTGTACACCGACTCCCAGTACGTGCAGAAGGGCATCACCGCCTGGATCCACGACTGGAAGCGCCGCGGCTGGCGCACCGCCGACAAGAAGCCGGTGAAGAACGTCGACCTTTGGATGCGCCTGGACGAGCTCGCCCGGGGACACGAGGTCGAGTGGCACTGGGTGCGCGGCCACGCCGGGCACCCGGAGAACGAGCGCGCCGACGCGCTCGCCAACAGGGGAGTGGCACTTGGCCGCTAGACAGGTGGTGCTCGACACCGAGACCACCGGCCTCTCGGCGAGCCTGGGCGACCGCGTGATCGAGATCGGCTGCATCGAGCTCCTCAGCCGCCGCGTGAGCGACAACCACTTCCATCGCTACGTGAACCCGGAGCGAAAGAGCGAGGAGGGCGCGCTGCGCGTGCACGGGCTCACCGACGAGTTCCTCGCCGACAAGCCGAAGTTCGCCGAGGTCGCCCGCGCGTTCCTCGATTACGTGCGCGGCGCCGAGCTCATCATCCACAATGCCGACTTCGACGTCGAGTTCCTCGACCTGGAGCTCGGGCGCGCGGGGCTCGGTCGGCTGCAGGAGCACGTCGAAGGCGTGATCGACACGCTGGCGCTGGCGCGCGAGCTCCATCCCGGCCGGCGCAATTCGCTCGATGCCCTGTGCGAGCGCTACGCGGTGGACAACGCGCACCGCACGCTGCACGGCGCGCTGCTCGACGCGCGCCTGCTGGCCGAGGTCTACCTGGCGATGACGCGCGGCCAGGACAGCCTGGCGATGGACCTGGAGACCGCCGCCGAGCAAGCCGCGGTGACGGCGCGCATCGACGCCTCGAAGCTCGCCGTGCTGCGCGCCTCCGACGAGGAGCTGCGCGCGCACGAGGCGTACCTCGACGGCATGATGAAGGAAGCGGGCGGGAAGATCGTCTGGCGCAGCTAAAAGGGGACAGACCTCATTTAGCTTGCTGTCTTGCTAAATGAGGTCTGTCCCCCGCACGAGCTGCCGGCGCCGGCGGTGCAGCCGAAGCAGTGGCGCGCGGTGACGATCGCGCGCTGGCGCCATGCCCGCTCGTCGAAATCGCGGATGTGCCGGCCCGCTGCGCCGTCGATCTCCAGCTCGAGCATCTGGTTGAAGTCGCAGTCGTACAGGCGCCCGTCCCAGCCCACCGAGAGCGTGTTGCGGCACATGAGGCCGGCGATCGCGCCGGGGTTGAACGCGTTGACC
>JAOUGZ010000592.1 GCA_029865405.1 Betaproteobacteria bacterium | reverse complement strand
CCTCGACGGGCTGGGCGCCGAGCCCTGGCTCGCCGACCTCGCCGTCAAGGACGGCAGGATCGCCGAGATCGGCCTGCGCCTTTCCGGCAAGGAAACGCTCGACGCCGCCGGCCTCGCGCTGATGCCCGGCATCATCGACAACCACACGCACTACGACGCGCAGATCACCTGGGACCCGATGGTCTCGCCTTCGCCGGCGCTCGGCGTCACCACCGCGATCATCGGCAACTGCGGCTTCACCATCGCGCCGTGCAAGCCCGAGCATCGCGAGCGGGTGATGAAGAACCTGACGCAGGTCGAGGGCATGTCGCTCGAGGTGCTGCGCCAGGGGATCCGCTGGGATTTCGAGACCATCCCGCAGTACTTCGACATGCTCGAGCGCCAGGGCAGCGCGCTGAACATCGCCGGCTTCGTCGGCCACTCGTCGGTGCGCACCTACGTCATGGGCGAAGACGCGCCGCGCCGCGCCGCGACGGCGGATGAAGTCGCGCGCATGCGCGCGCTGGTGCTCGAAGGCATGCGCGCCGGCGCGGTGGGCTTCGCGAGCAGCACCTCGCCCGCGCACAACGGCGACGGCGGGCTGCCGATGCCCTCGCGGCTCGCCGACGAGGCGGAGCTGCGCGCCCTCGTCGGCGCGCTGAAGGACGCGGGGCGCGGCCTGTTCATGCTCACCAAGGGCGGGCAGACGAAGATCGCGTTTCTCGAGGAGCTGGCCGCCGCGTCCTCGCGCCCGGTGGTGATCGCGGCGCTGCTTCACAACAGCACCAACCCGCGCGCGGTATTCAAGGACCTCGAGGAGATCGCGCAGGCGAACGCGCGCGGGCGCAAGCTCGTGGGCGCGATTTCCTGCTGCCCTCTGTCGATGGATTTCACGCTGCACTCGCCCTACACCTTCGAGGGGCTCGAATCCTGGAAGCCGGCGCTGCCGCTGAAAGGCGCCGCATACGCGGCGAAGCTGAAGGAAAAGGCGTTTCGCGACGCGGTGCGCGCGGAGCTCTCGCGCCCGGCGCATTTTCGCCTGTTCAACGGCCAATGGGACCAGGTCGAAGTCGTCGAATCCGCGAACAAGGCGTGCGAGCAGCGCTCGATCGGCGAGCTGGCGCGCGCTGCCGGGCACGACCCGCTCGACGTGATGCTCGACCTCGCGCTCGCCGAGAACCTCGACACCGTATTCAACGCCATGCTGCTCAATTCCGACGAGCAGGCGGTCGCCGAGATGCTGCGCCATCCGGCCAGCCTCGTGTCGTTGTCCGACGCCGGTGCGCATCTCACCTTCTTCAACGACGCCGGCTTCGGCCTGCACCTGCTCGGCCACTGGGTGCGCGAGCGCGGCGCGCTCGACCTCCCCGAGGCCGTGCAGCGGTTGACGAGCGTACCCGCGCAGCTCTTCGGCATCCGCGGCCGCGGGGTCCTGAAGCCCGGCTATGCCGCTGATTTGATGCTGTTTGATCCGAAGACGGTGGGACGCGGCGCCAAGCAGCGCGTGTTCGATCTGCCCGGCGGACACCCGCGGCTGACGACACCCGCGCTCGGCGTGCACGGCGTCTGGGTAAACGGCGAGCGCGATCTTTCGCGCCTGCCGGGTCGCGTGCTGCGCGAATTCGCCGCCTGAAGCGCGTCGCCACAGGCCGACGCAGGGGCTGCCCGTACGTTTTCTAACTCCTTGTATTTACGTGCCTTCATGACAGGCACGATCGATGCATGTGGATTTCCCGGCCGCAATCCAACCAAGGAGATTCCCATGCTTCAGAAAGACAGCCTGTTCCGCCGCAACGAGTCCTTCTTCCGCAGCCCCACGCCGCCGCCGCCGCCCGCGGCGCCGGCCGCCGGGCCTGAGGTGGCGAAGCCCGTGGAAGCTGCCAAGCCCGTCGACAAGAGCGAAGAGCGCAAGGAAGCCAAGCTCATCGTCGGCCCGGACATCAAGATGAAGGGCGTCGAGGTCACCGACTGCGACACGCTGGTGGTCGAGGGGCGCATCGAGGCCACGCTCGACTCGCGCGTGCTGCAGATCGCGCAGAACGGCGTGTTCAGCGGCACGGTCGCCGTGGACACCGCGGAGATTCACGGCCGCCTCGAGGGCGATCTCACCGTGCGCAAGCAGCTGACCATCCACGCCACCGGCAAGGTCTCGGGCAAGATCCGCTACGCCAAGATCAAGGTCGAGGAAGGCGCCGAGCTGGCGGGCGAGATCAGCATGATGGAACGCGGGCCGCAAGGCGTATTGGTCAAGCGCACCGGCACTTGACGCCCGCCGGCAGGCGCGGAACATAGGCCGCTGACATGGCGGCCCAATGACCGATCCTGCCGACTGGTCCTTCCCCGCCGCATTGCGGCCGCGCTCGGAGGACTGGGACTTCGACCTCGAGCGCGCGCTGGGCGCGCTGGTGCAGCTGCGCGCCGAAGTGCCCGAGGATGCGTTCACGGCGCAGATCCTCGGCACCGAGCGCCTCGGCAACGGCATCGTCATCGGCGATGACGGCCTGATCCTCACCATCGGCTACCTGATCACCGAAGCGACCGCGGTCTGGATCACCAGCGCCGGCGGCGCGGTGCTCGCCGGCCACCCGCTTGCCTACGACCA
>JAOUGZ010000590.1 GCA_029865405.1 Betaproteobacteria bacterium | reverse complement strand
CGCCTACCCGCAGGCCGGCCACCGCGTCGGCGACCTTCAGCAGGATCCAGGTGACGATGCCGCACCAGGCCACCACGGCGAGCACGCCGACCAGCTGCACGCCGAGCTGGCCGCCCATCGACCGGCCTTCGGGCAGGCCGATGCCGCCGAATGCCGAGGCGACGAACACCCCGGTGAGGAGGGTCCCCAGGATGCCGCCCACGCCGTGCACCGGGAAAACGTCCAGCGAGTCGTCCACGCCGAGCGAGCGCTTGAGCGCGTTGGTGGCAAAAAAGCACACCACGCCGGCGGCGCCGCCGATGGCGATCGCGCCCAGCGGCCCCACGAACCCCGAGGCCGGCGTGATGGTGCCCAGGCCCGCCACCATCCCGGTGACGATGCCGAGCACCGAGGGCTTGCCGTAGCGCAGCTTCTCGCACACCAGCCACGCGAGCGAGCCGGTGGCGGCGCCGATGTGCGTCACCAGCATCGCCATGCCCGCGGTGCCGTCGGCGGCGAGCGCGCTGCCGGCGTTGAAGCCGAACCAGCCCACCCACAGCAGGCACGCGCCGGTGACCGCCATGGTCATGTTGTGCGGCGGCATCGCCGTCTCGGGAAAGCCCTTGCGGCGGCCCAGGACGAGGGCGCAGATCAGCGCCGCGAGGCCCGCGTTCAGGTGCACCACCAGGCCGCCGGCGAAGTCCATCACGCCCATCTGCTGCAGCCAGCCCCCGCCCCAGACCCAGTGCGCGATCGGGATGTAGACGAAGACCAGCCACAGCATGCTGAACAGCAGCATGCCGCCGAAGCGCACGCGCTCGGCATAGGCGCCGACCACCAGGGCCGGCGTGATGATGGCGAAGGTGAGCTGGAACATCGCGAACACCGTTTCCGGGATGCTGCCCGAGAGCGCCTTCGCATCGACGCCCGAGAAGAACGCCTTGCCCAGTCCGCCGATCCAGGCGTTGGCGCTGCCGCCGTCGCCGAAGGCGAGGCTGTACCCCGCCACCACCCAGACCAGCGTCGCGCTGCAGGCGATGGCGAAGCACTGCATGAGCACCGAGAGCACGTTTTTCGAGCGCACCAGGCCGGCGTAGAACAGGGCCAGGCCCGGCAGGGTCATGAACAGCACCAGCACCGAGGCCGTGATCATCCAGGCGGTGTTGGCGGGGTCGAGCTTGGCGTCCGCGGCCGCGGCGAGCGGCGCGAAGGCGAGCAAGGCGAGCAGCAGCGCTTTCTTCATGGGTCCTCCCCCTTTTGCTGCGGATTCTAGCGGAGCGGCAGGTCCTCGGCGTGGAAGCCGAAGCCGCCCCGGGCGCGATCGGCGAACCAGTGCCGCAGGGTGAGCGCCACGGTGCGGAAGGCGATGTCCTTCCAGGGCACGCGCGCCTCCTCCACCAGCGCCACTTCCAGGCTCTCTTCGCCCGGATTGAAGGTGAGATCGAGCAGCCGCGCACAGTAAAAGACGTGCACCTGGTTGACGCGCGGTACCGAGATCATGCTGAACGGCGCCCCGATCTCGATGCGCGCGCCCGCCTCTTCCAGCGTCTCGCGCACCGCGCCCGCGGCCGCGGTCTCGTCGTTTTCCATGAAGCCGGCGGGCAGCGTCCAGTAGCCGTAGCGCGGCTCGATGGCGCGGCGGCAGAGCAGGATGCGCCCGTCGTGCTCGGGGATCGCGCCCACCACCAGCTTGGGGTTCTGGTAGTGGATCTCGCCGCAGGCATCGCACACGTAGCGCGGCAGGCTGTCGCCGGGCGGCACGCGCCGCGCCACTGCCGCGCCGCAATTAGCGCAGAACTTCAGGCAGGTCTCCGAGCGAGCCGAGCAAGCCGTCGGGCTGGAAGCCGAGCCGGTCCACCGGCGCGCCCGTGCGGTTGATCCAGTAGACCCTGAAGCCGAAGGACTTCGCTCCCAGCGCGTCCCAGCAGTTGGAGGACACGAAGCCGATGGCGTCCTTCGCGACGCCCAGCCGCGCCACGGCGAGCTGGTACACCTCGGGCACCGGCTTGAACATCTTCACCGCGTCCACGCTCAGCACGGCGTCGAACTTGAGTCCCGAATGCTGCACCAGCGGCTCGATCATGTCGGGCGAGCCATTAGTGAGGATCGCTTTCCTGATCGTCAGCTTCGCCAGCGCGCCCGGCACGTCGGGGTAGGCGGCGAGCTGCTGGTATTCCTGCATCAGCGCCTCGGTTCGCGACGCATCCACGGCAAGCTTGAGCGCCTCGCAGGCATAGGCGAGTGCATCGCGCGTGATCTGCGAGAACGGGATGTAGCGGCGCATGAGGCTGCGCTGCCAGGTGTACTCGAGCTGCTTTTGGCGCCAGAGCTGCGACAGCGCCGCGCCCTTGCCGGGCCAGAACGCGTCGCAGCGGCGGATCACGGCGTGCACGTCGTAGAGCGTGCCGTAGGCATCGAACACGAGGGCCCGGGTCGTCATGGGCGAAGTATAGAATGCCCGCGATGCCCGACCGGTACGACGAGCTGTACGCGAAGTTCCGCTGGAACGTTCCCCCGCGCTACAACATCGCCCAGGCCTGCTGCGGGCAATGGGCCGCGGACCGCTCGCGCTTCGCGCTGTACTGGGAGGACGAGTCCGGCGCG
>JAOUGZ010000085.1 GCA_029865405.1 Betaproteobacteria bacterium | reverse complement strand
TTGACGAGCACCTGCGGAAACATCACCAGGTCCGCAGTCAGCTCGCCGAGCGTCTTCTGCGACTCGCGCATCGCGGCGAGCACCTGCAGCGCGGACACGATGCCGTCGCCCGTGGTGTGCCGGTCGAGGCAGATGATGTGGCCCGAATTCTCGCCGCCGAGCTGCCAGCCCTTCTCGCGCATCATCTCGAGCACGTAGCGGTCGCCGACGCGCGCACGCGCGAAGGCGACGCCCATGCGCGCGAACGCCTGCTCGAGCGCGAGGTTGGTCATCAGCGTGCCCGCGACGCCCGCCACCTTGCCGTTGCCGGCGCGATGCCGGGCGATGGCGTAGAGCAGCTGGTCGCCGTCGTAGAGCGCGCCCTGCGCGTCCACCATGATCAGCCGGTCGCCGTCGCCGTCGAGCGCGATGCCGAGGTCGGCCTGGTGGCGCAGCACCGCCGCCTGCAGTTGCGCGGGCGAGGTGGCGCCGAACAGGTCGTTGATGTTGAAGCCGTCGGGCGAGACCCCGACCGGCACCACGTCCGCGCCGAGCTCGTGGAACACGTTCGGCGCCACGCTGTAGGCGGCGCCATGTGCGCAGTCGACCACGACGCGCAGGCCGCGCAGGTCGAGGTGCGCGGGAAACGTCGACTTGCAGAATTCCACGTAGCGCCCGCCCGCGTCGTCGATGCGCTGCGCGCGCCCGAGTTGCGCGGAGGCGTTGCAGCCGATCGGCTGCTCGAGCGCACGCTCGATCTCGGCTTCGACCGCGTCGGCGAGCTTGAAGCCGTTGCCGGAGAAGAACTTGATGCCGTTGTCGCCGTAGGGATTGTGCGAGGCGCTGATGACCACGCCGGCCGCAAGGCGCAGCGCGCGCGTCAGGTACGCCACTCCCGGGGTGGGCAACGGCCCGCACAGCAGCACGTCCACGCCCGCCGCGGAAAAGCCCGCCTCGAGCGCCGCCTCGATCATGTAGCCGGAGATGCGCGTGTCCTTGCCGATGAGCACGCCCGGCCGGTCCGCAGCGCCCTTCTCCCGCGCCGCGAGCACCTTGCCCGCCGCATAGCCCAGGCGCAGCACGAAGTCCGCGGTCATGGGCGCTTCGCCCACCGTGCCGCGTATGCCGTCGGTGCCGAAATGGTTTCGCGTCATGCCTTGCGCCAGGCGTCCCAGACCAGGACCACGTCGCGCGTCTCCTTCACGTCGTGTACGCGCAGTATTCTCGCCCCTCCGAGGAGCGCGAGCAAAGCCGTGGCCAGGCTGCCGGCCAGCCGTTCCCCGACCGCGCGCCCGGTCAGGCTGCCCAGCGAGGACTTGCGCGACCAGCCCGCGAGGAGCGGCACGCCCAGGCTCCCGAGCTCGGGCAGGTGCCTGAGCAGGGCGAGGTTGTGCGCCACGGTCTTGCCGAAGCCGAAACCCGGATCGGCCACGATCCGGTCGCGGGCAATACCCGCGTTCTTGCAGGCGGCGATGCGCCCGGCGAGAAACTCACGCACCTCCGCGACCACGTCCGGGTAGTGCGGCGCCTGCTGCATGGTCGCAGGGTCGCCTTTCTTGTGCATGAGGCACACCGCGCAGTCGCTGCCGGCGACCGCCTCCAGGGCGCCTGGAGCGCCGAGGGCTTCGATGTCGTTGATCATGGAGGCGCCGGCCTCGAGCACCGCCCGCATCACCGCCGGGCGCCGCGTGTCCACCGACACCGGCACGTCGCGCAGCGCCTGCACGACCGGCAGGATCCGCTCGAGCTCCTGCCGCTCGTCCGTGGGCGCGGCGCCGGGACGCGTGGATTCGCCCCCGACGTCGATGAGGTCGGCGCCCTCCGCCAGGAGCCTGCGGGCATGCGCGACGGCGGCCCCGGCGCCCGCGAATCTGCCGCCATCGGAAAAGGAATCGGGCGTGACGTTCACCACGCCCATGATCAGGGACCGGTCGAGCGGCAGGCAAAACCTGCCGCAGCGAAGCGTCACACCCCAGGGGACGCGGGCGCCGGCGTGCCCGCCGCGCCGTCATTGGCGGCGCTGCCCGTCGGCGCCGCCGCGCTGACGGTCGCCTTCGGCGGACGCGGCGGCTTGCCCGCCATGATGTCGTCGAGCTGGTCGGCGTCGAGCGTTTCCCACTCGAGCAGCGACTTCGCCATGGCCTCGACCTTGTCGCGGTTCGCCTCGAGGAGCTTGCGCGCCAGCTTGTACTGCTCGTCGATGATGCGGCGGATCTCGGCGTCGACTTTCTGCAGCGTCGTCTCGGAAACGTTCTTGTGCGTGGTGATCGAGCGGCCGAGGAACACCTCGCCCTCGTTCTCGCCGTAGACCATCGGCCCCAGCTCGTCCGACATGCCCCACTGCGTCACCATGCGCCGCGCGAGCTCGGTGGCACGCTCGAAGTCGTTGGAGGCGCCGGTGGTCATCTGGTTCATGAACAGTTCCTCGGCGATGCGTCCGCCGAACAGCACCGTGATCGTATTGAGCAGCCGCACGCGGTCCTGGCTGTAGCGGTCCTCCGTCGGCAACTGCATGGTCACGCCGAGCGCGCGGCCGCGCGGAATAATGGTGACCTTGTGCACCGGGTCGGTCTTGGGCAGGAGCTTGGCCACCACCGCGTGCCCGGACTCGTGGTAGGCGGTGTTCCTGCGCTCCTCCTCCGGCATTACCATCGAGCGCCGCTCGGCGCCCATGATGACCTTGTCCTTGGCCATCTCGAAATCGTCCATGTCGACCAGGCGCTTGTTCTTGCGCGCCGCGAACAGCGCCGCCTCGTTGACCAGGTTCGCCAGGTCCGCGCCGGAGAATCCCGGCGTGCCGCGCGCGATGACGTCGGCCTTCACGTCGGGCGCCAGCGGCACTTTTCTCATGTGCACCTTGAGAATCTCCTCGCGGCCGCGGATGTCCGGCAGCGGCACCACCACCTGCCGGTCGAACCGGCCCGGGCGCATCAGCGCCGGATCGAGCACGTCGGGGCGGTTGGTGGCCGCGATCACGATCACACCGGCCGTGGCCTCGAAGCCGTCCATTTCCACCAGCAGCTGGTTCAGCGTCTGCTCGCGCTCGTCGTTGCCGCCACCCAGGCCGGCGCCGCGCTGGCGGCCGACGGCGTCGATTTCATCGATGAACACGATGCAGGGGGCGTGCTTCTTCGCCTGCTCGAACATGTCGCGCACGCGCGCCGCGCCCACGCCGACGAACATCTCGACGAAGTCGGAGCCGGAGATGGTGAAGAACGGCACCTTGGCCTCGCCCGCGATGGCGCGCGCGAGCAGCGTCTTGCCGGTGCCGGGCGAGCCGACCATCAGCACGCCCCGCGGGATGCGCCCGCCGAGCTTCTGGAACTTGGAGGGATCGCGCAGGAAGTCCACCAGCTCGGACACCTCCTCCTTCGCCTCTTCGCAGCCGGCGACGTCGGCGAAGGTGACGGTGTTGGTCGACTCATCCAGCATGCGCGCCTTCGACTTGCCGAAGGAGAACGCGCCGCCACGCCCGCCGCCCTGCATCTGGCGCATGAAGAAGATCCACACGCCGATCAGCAGCAGCATCGGGAACCACGACACGAAGATGTTCATGAGGAGCGAGGGCTCCTCCTCGGGCTTGGCTTCGACTTTCACCCCGTACTTCAGCAGGTCCGAGACCAGCCAGATGTCGCCCGGCGAGTAGCTGGTGACGCGCTTGCCGTCCTGGGTGGTGGCCTTGAGCTGCCGCCCCTCGATCGTCACCTTGGAGATGTTCCCCGACTTCACCTCATCGAGGAACTGGGAGTACTCCATCGGCGCCTGGACCGTCTGGCGGGCACTGAACTGGTTGAACACCGTCATCAGCACGAGACCGATCACCAGCCAGATGACGAGGTTTTTAAGCATGTTGTTCAAGAACTTGCTCCTTAAGGAGGGCAGCGCCGTGAAAGGTCGAGTTTACGCCGAAAAGTGCATATTGCGGCGCGCGCGCCGCGTTCAATGCCTTTTGACACCGCGCGCGAGCAAGTAATTCTCGCGCGACTCGCCGCGGGAGGCGGCGGGCTTGTGCGCGGCGACCGTTTGAAACGAGGATTTGAGCGCCCGCAGCACCTCGTCGAAGGCCTCGCCATGGAACATCTTCGCCAGGAAGACGCCTTCGGGCTTCATCACCCGCCGGCACAGATCGATCGCCGCAATGAGGAGCTCCACGGCGCGCGCCTGGTCCACCAGCGGCACGCCGGTGACGTTGGGCATCATGTCCGAGAGCACCACGTCCGCCTTGCCGCCCAATGCGGTCTCCAGGTCCGATTCGCGAAAATCCCCCTTGAACACCGTCACCCCGTGCACCGGCTTCATTTCCAGCAGGTCCACCGCGACCACCACCCCGCCCGGCTTCACCTTCCCGGCTGCGACCTGCGACCAGCCGCCGGGCGCGGCGCCGAGATCGAGCACACGCATACCGGGCTTCAGCAGGCGCTCTTTGGCGTCGATCTCGAGCAGCTTGTACGCCGCGCGCGAGCGATAGCCCGCCTCCTTCGCCTTGCGGACGTAGACATCCGTGACGTGGCGACGCAGCCACGCCTTGCTCGATCTGGCCATCGCTCCTGATCATATACTTCGGCCATGAATGAACTCGACGCCGCGCAAAGAAAAGCGCTTAGGGCACGCGCCCACGCCCTGCATCCCTTGCTGCTAATCGGCGAGAAGGGCCTTACCGACGCGATCATCGCGGAAATCGACCGTGCGCTCGCGCACCACGAGCTGATCAAGGTGCGTGCCGCGACGCTCGATCGCGAGGCGCGCGAAGTGGCGCTGGCCGCGATCTGCGAGCGCACTGGCGCGCAGGCCGTGCAGCACATCGGCAAGATGCTGGTCCTGTACCGGCACAAGCCGTCTGCGGAGGCGCCGGCGCCCCCGCGCCGGCCCGCGCGCCGAGCGCAGACCTCCGGCTGGGACGAGCGCAGGGAAGCGCGCGGCAAGCCTGCGCGCCACCGGCGGAAAACCTCGCCGTTGCGCCCCCAGCGCAGGCGGCCCCGGGCATGAAGCGCTACGACGCGGTCCTCTTCGACCTGCTCACAGCGCTCATCGATTCCTGGTCGCTGTGGAATCGGATCGCCGGCGGTGAGGCCGCGGGCCGTGCCTGGCGCGGCGAATACTTGAAGCTCACTTACGGCTGCGGCGCCTACCGTCCCTACGAGACACTGGTCGAGGAAGCGGCCGTGGCCAGCGGCCTGCCAGCGGCGCGCGCACGGGAACTGGAGAAACATTGGCTCACGCTCGAGCCGTGGGAAGACGCGCAGCCACTATTGCGCAGGCTCGCGAGGGACTACCGGCTGGGCGTGGTGACGAACTGCTCCGAGCGTCTGGGCCGCCTCGCCGCAATGCGCATGGAGGTTCCCTTCGATGTCGTCGTCACGTCGGAGCGAGCCGGTTACTACAAGCCACGCCCCGAGCCCTACCGGCTCGCGCTGCAGGAACTATCCCTTTCCGCGGACCGCGTACTGTTCGTCTGCGGCTCCGCGTTCGACCTGTTTGGCACCGCACAAGTGGGCATGGCGACGCTCTGGCACAACCGCGTCGGCCTGCAGCCGCCCCCGGAAGCGCCGGCGCCATTGCAGGAAAGCCGCGGACTGGAGCCGATGGTGAGCGAGCATCTCGCATGACTCCGCTCTCCGCGCTGGAGACGCCGGCGCTGGTGCTCGACCGCACGAAGCTCGACGCCAACTGGGAGCGGCTCTCGTGCCACATTGCCCGCCTCGGCCCGGTCCTCCGGCTGCACGTCAAGACGGCGAAAAGCGCCGACGTCGTTCGCCGGCTGCACGCGGGCAGCCCGGCTCCGATCTGCGTCTCCACGCTGAAGGAAGCCGAGGTCTTCGCAAGCCACGGCTACCGCGACATCCTGTACACCGTCGCGCTCGCGCCCAACAAGCTCTCGCGCGCCGCCTCGCTCGCCGCCTCCGGAGTCCGGCTCAAGGTGGTGGTGGACAGCACGGAGCTCGCACGCGCCATCGCCGGCGCTCCGCTCGGCGTGCTGATCGAGATCGATTCCGACGGGCACCGCGCGGGCCTGAAGCCCGACGATCCGGCCCTGATCGACGTGGCGCGCGCGCTCGCCAGCGGCAGCGCCACGCTGGCCGGCGTCATGACGCACGCCGGTGCCTCCTACAACTGTGACAGCGTCGAGACGATACGCGCCATGGCGCGCCGGGAGCGCGACGCGGCGACGCACGCCGCACAGCGGCTGCGCGATGCAGGATTCCCGTCTCCGGTGGTAAGCGTCGGCTCCACGCCGACGGCGACCTACGGCGATGACCTCGCCGGCGTCACCGAAGTGCGCGCCGGAGTGTTCGTCTTCTTCGATCTGGTCATGGCCGGGATCGGCGTGTGCCGCGTCGAGGAAATCGCGCTCTCGGTGCTCGCCACTGTAATCGGCCACCAGGCCGACAAGGGGTGGGCGATCACCGACGGGGGATGGATGGCGATGTCTCGCGACCGCGGCACGGCCCGGCAGCGCATCGACCAGGGCTACGGCCTGGTCTGCGACGCTGCCGGCCGGCCGATTCCGGATCTGATCGTCGCGGACGCGAACCAGGAGCACGGCATCGTCGCGCACCGCAGCGGCGATCCGGTGAAGTTGCCGCATCTTCCTATCGGCACCTTGCTGCGCATCCTGCCGAACCACGCCTGTGCGACGGGCGCACAGCATGAGCGCTACCACGTCCTCGGATCCGGCGGCGAGATCTCGGAAGTCTGGGAACGCTTCTCGGGATGGTGATGATCGGCTGATTTCTTGGCGCTTGCGCCTGGCCAACGGATGCGCCTAGCGCGGCGCAGGCTGATAGCCGGGCCCCACCACCGGCGCGCGCTCCGGTAGCACCGCCTGGTCGACGTCGGAACGAAACGTCCGTGCGTAGGCCGCGAGCGCGCGCCCGTTCGCCTCGAGCACGGCCCCTTCGGGCATGCGGCGCAGCCGCTTCACCACGAAGCCGTAATCCGCCTCGGCGAGCCGGTAGTTGAAGACGAAGCCGCCGCCGAGGAATTCGAGGTAGGGGCCGCTGTCGTCCGCGCAGCCTGCCGCCAGCGCGAGGGCGAGCGCGGCAAGAACCCTACTCGTAGCGCACGTCCAGGATCTCGTATTTCTTGATGCCGCCCGGCGTGTGCACGTCGACCTGGTCGCCGGCTTCCTTGCCGATCAGCGCCCGCGCGATCGGCGAGGAGATCGAGATCCGCCCCGCATTGATGTCGGCCTCGTCCTCGCCCACGATCTGGTAGGTCACCACGCCGGCGCCCACTTCCTCGAGGTCCACGGTGGCGCCGAACACGCAGCGCCCGTCGGCGTCGAGCAGCTTCGGATCGATCAGATTGGCGTTGCCGAGCTTGGCCTCGATCTCGGAGATGCGCCCTTCGATGAAGCCCTGCTGGTTGCGCGCCGCATCGTACTCGGCGTTCTCCGACAGGTCGCCGTGCGCCCGCGCCTCGGCAATGGCCTTCGAGTTGGCCGGACGTTCGACGGTTTTGAGGCGGTGCAGCTCGGCGCGCAGCGCTTCCGCGCCGCGCAGGGTCATGGGGGTCTTGGCCATCAGGAGGTGGATGCTACCGCGCGGGTCAGAGGGACGGGTCCAAGTTTCGCATGCAAGTCCTGCAGGCGATAGGGCTCGAGCCGGGCCATGTGCGTCATGCCGGCGCAGGCGGCCTTCGCGCCGGCGATGGTCGTGTAATACGTGACGCGCGCCTGCAGCGCGGTGGTGCGGATCGAGCGCGAATCCGAGATGGCGGTGCGCGTGTCCTCGACGGTGTTGACGATGAAGCTCACCTCCCCGTTCTTGATCATGTCGACGATGTGCGGCCGCCCCTCGGCCACCTTGTTGACCGGGGTCGCTGCAACGCCCGCGGCCGCCAGCGCGGCCGCAGTGCCGCGCGAGGCGAGCACCGTGAAGCCCAGTTCCACGAGGTCGCGCGCCACGGTCGTCGCCGCGCGCTTGTCGCCATCGCGCACGCTGATGAAGGCGCGCCCGTCCCTCGGCAGCCGGACACCGGCGGCGAGCTGCGACTTGACGAACGCCTCGCCGAAGGTCTGTCCCACGCCCATCACTTCGCCGGTGGATTTCATTTCCGGCCCGAGAATCGTGTCCACGCCGGGGAACTTGCCGAAGGGGAACACTGCCTCCTTCACCGAATAGTAGGGCGGCGTGATGGTGCCCCGTATCCCCTGCGCGGCCAGGCCGATGCCGGCCATGGCGAGCGCCGCGATCTTGGCGAGCGGGCGGCCGGTGGCTTTCGACACGAAAGGCACCGTGCGCGAGGCGCGCGGATTCACTTCGAGCACGTAGACGACGTCGCCCTGGATGGCGAACTGCACGTTCATGAGGCCGCGCACCTGCAGCGCGCGCGCCATTATTTCCGTCTGGCGCCGCAGCTCCTGCACCAGCTCCGGGGCGAGCGAATGCGGCGGCAGGCAGCAGGCCGAATCGCCCGAATGCACGCCGGCCTGCTCGACGTGCTCCATGACGCCGCCGACCAGCACCGCGTCGCCGTCGGCGATGCAGTCCACGTCCACCTCGATGGCGTCGGACAGGTAGCGGTCGAGCAGCACCGGGGCGTCGTTGGAAACCTTGACCGCGCTCTTCATGTAGCGCTCGAGGTCGGCCTGGTGGTGCACGATCTCCATGGCGCGCCCGCCGAGCACGTAGCTCGGGCGCACGACCACCGGGTAGCCGATCTGCTCGGCGAGCTTCACCGCGTCGGCCGCCGAGCGCGCGGTGCGATTGGGGGG
>JAOUGZ010000589.1 GCA_029865405.1 Betaproteobacteria bacterium | reverse complement strand
TTGGTGGAGAGCACTTCGAACTGCTTCTCGCCGTCGACGTCGGCGATCTCGATGATCGAGATGTCGAAGGTGCCGCCGCCCAGGTCGTATACGGCGATCTTGCGGTCGCCTTTCTCCAGCTTGTCCATGCCGAAGGCGAGCGCCGCCGCGGTGGGCTCGTTGATGATGCGCTTGACGTCCAGGCCGGCAATGCGGCCGGCGTCCTTGGTCGCCTGGCGCTGCGAGTCGTTGAAGTACGCCGGCACGGTAATGACCGCCTCCGAGACTTCCTCGCCGAGGTAGTCCTCGGCGGTCTTCTTCATCTTGCGCAGAATCTCCGCCGACACCTGCTGCGGCGCCATCTTCTTGCCGCGCACCTCGACCCAGGCGTCGCCGTTGTCGGCCTTCACGATCTTGTAGGGCATGAGGTGGATGTCCTTGTCCACCTCCTTCTCCCCGAAGCGCCGCCCGATCAGGCGCTTGACCGCATAGATGGTGTTCTTCGCGTTGGTCACCGCCTGGCGCTTGGCCGATGCCCCGACGAGGATTTCGCCGTCCTCCGTATAGGCGACGATGGAGGGCGTGGTGCGCGAGCCCTCGGAGTTCTCGATCACTTTCGGCTTGCCGCCCTCCATGAGGGCAACGCACGAATTGGTGGTACCCAGGTCGATGCCGATGATCTTTGCCATGGTGGTCCCTTCAGTTCGATTCCAAGTTACTGTCGGAGATGGGGTTTCCGGCCCCGTTTTCAACTGCCTTCGCCTTGGCGACGGTCACCAGGGCGGGTCGAACGATGCGCTCGTGCAGGGTGTAGCCTTTCTGCATCAGCGCCAGCACGGTGTTCGGCTCCTGGTCGGACTCTGCCGCCGCCATGGCCTGGTGACGGTGCGGGTCGAAGCGCTGGCCCGGCGCCGGGTTCACCTCGGCGACCCCGGCGCGCTCAAACGCATTGAGCAGCTGCTTGCGGGTCAACTCCACGCCGGCGCGCAACGCCTCGGTTTCCTGTCCGCCCGCGCCGAGCGCCGCCTCGAGGCTGTCCATCACCGGCAGAAGATCCTCGACCATGCGCTCGGCCGCGTACTTGCGCGCCTGGACAATGTCGGCCTGCGCGCGCTTGCGCGCGTTCTCGGCGTCGGCGAGGGCCCGCAGCCACGCTTCGCGCTGCTCTTCGAGCTTGCCCTGTGCCTCGGCGAGAAGGTCCTCGGTCGTTCGGCCCTGCGGCGCATCGACCGCGACGCCCTCGCCAGGAACTTTGTCACCTTCCTTAGGAACTTTGTCAGCCTGCGGCTTCGGATCGGACATCGGGGAAAAATCAGCCTGTTAAACGTCGATATATTGGGTGCGCACGCACGCCTTCAAGCCCGAATTCGAGCCCGCGTGGAAGGAGCCGATGTTCCATTTGGATGGAACGCAATCCACAGGTATGATTCCACATTAAATGGGTGCGATAAGAGCCTGACAAAAAAAGGGTTACATCGCTCCAGTAGGAGTTAGCGGCTAGGGGGACGAGAGTCTGTGAGCGAATCGGCGCCAGCACCGGTCAAGGTTCTGGTCATCGACGATAGCAACACCATCCGGCGCAGCGCGGAGATGTTCCTGCGCCAGGCCGGATTCGACGTGATCCTTGCCGAGGACGGATTCGACGCCCTCGCCAAGATCAGCGACCACCAGCCGAAGGTGATCTTCGTCGACATCATGATGCCGCGGCTCGACGGCTACCAGACCTGCACGCTCATCAAGCAGAACCCGAAACTCAAGGCGACGCCCGTGATCATGCTGTCGAGCAAGGACGGCGTGTTCGATCGTGCGCGCGGCCGGCTGGCGGGCTCCGATCGTTACCTGACCAAACCGTTTACCAAGGAAGCGCTCATCGACACGGTGAACGAGTACCTCAAGCCTGCGGCCCCGACCGCCTAACCCCCAGTGCGAAAGAACTGACCATGCCCATCAAGAACATCCTCGTCGTCGACGACTCCCCCACGGACCGCCAGTACCTGACCGACCTGCTGGCAAAGAGCGGCTACCAGATCACCACGGCCGACAGCGCGGAGCAGGCGCTGGAAAAGGTCAAGCAGACGCGTCCGGATCTGGTGCTCATGGACGTGGTGATGCCGGGCCAGAACGGATTCCAGGCGACGCGCACGCTCAGCAAGGACAGCGCGACCAAGGACATCCCCGTCATCATCTGCACCACCAAGGGCCAGGAAACCGATCGCGTGTGGGGCATGCGCCAGGGCGCCCGCGACTACGTCGTCAAGCCGGTGAACCAGGCCGACCTGCTGGCGAAGATCAAGGCGCTGGGCTAGTGGCGAACAAGGTTTCCCTGCGCGATTACCAGCGCGACCTGGCGGCCCGGCTGCAGAGCGCGGGCGCCGGACGCGCGGCATCCAAGCTCGGCCTGGAGGTCGGCGGCGAACGCTGGCTGGTGGACCTGACCGATGCCGGCGAAGTGATCCCCGTGCCGGGCATCACCCCGGTTCCGCTGACGCAGCCCTGGTTCAGGGGTGTGGCGAGTGTCCGCGGCAACCTGTACAGCGTCGTCGACATCGGCACCTTTCTCGGCCGCAGCGCCGCGGCGCCCGGCGAACAGGCGCCTGCTGCTGCTCAGC
>JAOUGZ010000588.1 GCA_029865405.1 Betaproteobacteria bacterium | reverse complement strand
CGCTCGGCGCATCGCTCCTGCTGTTCGGCGCCGGCGGCCTGATCGGCCTCGCCATCGACGGCAGCAACGTGAAGATTCCCGCGCACTACCACGGCGCCATCGTCGGCGTGACCCTCGCCTTCATGGGCCTCACCTATCACCTGCTGCCGCGCCTCGGGTGCGCGCGCCCGGCGCCGCGCCTTGCCACCGTGCAGGCGTGGCTCTACGGCGCGGGACAGCTCGCGCACATCGCCGGCCTGGTCTGGTCGGGCGGCTACGGCGTGCAGCGCAAGGTGGCCGGCGCCGAGCAGGTGCTGCGCGGCGCCGAACAGATCGCCGCCATGGGCCTGATGGGCCTGGGCGGACTCGCCGCGGTCGCCGGCGGGCTCCTCTTCGTCATCGTCGTACTGCGCTCCCTATGGACATCCTCTGGTTCACGCTCGTAGCCCTGGTGCTGTATTTCGGCGCCGATCGCCTGCTCGACTGGATCGAGCGCGCGCGCGGCGCGCGCTTCGAGAATCGGCAGGTGGCGTTCTTCGCCATCATCCTGCCGCTTGCGCTGGCGGCGTTCTGGCTGATGCGGCTCTACTCGGCGCCCGCGCCATGAGCGCCGCGCCGCGCGAGCGCCTGGCGCTGGGCGTGCTCGCCCGGCTGCCGCTGTTCGAGGGCATCTCGCGCCCGCACTTCGCCGAGGTGGTGCGCCAGGCGCGCACCCTGCACTACGCGCGCGGGCAGACGGTGGCCAAGCGCGGCGAAATGGTGCCGGGGCTGTTCGCCGTGGCCTACGGCATGGTCAAGCTCTCGCTGCACGGCGCCACCGGCGCCGAGAAGGTGCTGCGCCTGGTCGGGCCTTCGCAGACCTTCGGCGAGATCGCGCTGTTCCGGCGCGAGCCGCTGCCGCTCGACGCGGTGGCGGTGGTGGACACGGGCCTCGTCATGGTGCCGTCGGCGACGCTGCTCAGCCTGATCGAGACCGATGCGCACTTCGCGCGCAGCCTCGTGGCGAGCCTGTGCCAGCGCCTGCACGCGATGGTGAGCGACTTCGAGGCCACCACCCTGCATGGCGCCACCGAGCGCCTCGCCGCGTACCTGCAGTCGCTCGCCGAATCGCCGCAAACCGCGAGCGTGACGCTGCCCGCCGCCAAGAAGCTGATCGCGGCGCGCCTCGGCATGACCAAGGAGACGTTCTCGCGCGCGCTGCGCGAGCTGGCGCGCGACGGCCTGGTGCGCGTGGCGGGGCGCACCATCGCCCTGCTCGATCGCGAGCGCCTGGCGCGCGCCGGCGGCGGCCCGGAAGTTGACGTGCGTCAAACCGACGGCGACACGGCGCGGTAGATTGCCTGCAATCCGGCGCCGCCGGGCCCAGCAGAAGCGGAGGACGCATGTTCAAGCACATCCTGATCAGCACCGACGGTTCGCGTCTTTCGGCCAAGGGCGTGAAGGTGGGCGTCGCCCTGGCGCGCGCGCTCGGCGCCCGCGTCACCGGCGTTTACGTGAGCGCGCCGTGGACCGCGCCGATCTACAGCGAAGGCGTGGTGTACGGCGCCGTGGCCTCGCCGCAGCAGTACAAGCGCGCCACCGAGCAGGAGGCGCGCAAGGCGCTCGCCACGATCGAGATCGAGGCGCAGGCGGCGGACGTGCCTTGCGCCAAGCAGCACGTCACCGCGGACCAGCCCTGGCAGGGGATCCTGCGCGTGGCGCGCGCGAAGAAATGCGACGCGATCGCCATGGCCTCGCACGGCCGCGGCGGCCTGAGCGGGCTGCTGATCGGCAGCGAGACGCAGCGCGTGCTCGCGCACTCCAAGCTGCCCGTGCTGGTGATGCGCTAGGTCAGGGCGAGCGCGGCCCCGCCCGCGGCGAGCGCCGCGGCGAGCGGCCACAGGACGTGGCGCGCCAGCCGCCCGTTGTACCAGGCGAGGACCCCGAGCTTGAATACGACGTTGGCGAGAAAGGCGAGTCCGATGGCGTGCGCCGCGGTGCGTGGCGCGATGCGCTCCTCGCCGAAGAGGTTCAGCGCCGAGAGCGTGAGCGGATCGATGTCGACGATGCCCGAGGCGAGCGCCGCGGCGTACAGCCCGCGCGCGCCCACGAGTTCCGACAGCCACGCCGAGACGAACAGGACCACGGCGTAGAGGGCGCCGAATTGCAGCGCCGTCGCCATCGACGCGGGATTGCGCAACGCCGCCACGGGCGGCGCGTCGCGCTCCGCGCGCCGCACGAAGAACGCGCTCACCGCGAGCCCCGCGACGAGCGCGGCGCCGAGCGCGGGCGCCAGCACCGGCAGCAGCGCCGGCGCGAGCAGCGCGGCGAGCAGGGCGATGCGCGCGAGCGGCACCATGTTGGCGACCGGCACGACCGTCAGCGCCATGCGCTCGGTGGCCGGCGCCCCGCGGCTGCCCCGCGCGTAGAGCATGGTCGTCGCGGTCGAGGACACCAGCCCGCCGAGCACGCCCGCGAGCAGCACGCCGACGCGCTCGCCGACGAGCCGCAGCGCGACATAGCTCGCCAGTCCGATGCCCGCGATCAGCACCACCATGAGCCAGATCTGCCGCGGATTGAGCACCTCGTACGGACCGTAGCCGCGGTCGGGCAGGATCGGCAGCACGATGAAGGTC
>JAOUGZ010000587.1 GCA_029865405.1 Betaproteobacteria bacterium | reverse complement strand
GACGGCACCAAGGCGGCGTGCGGCCAGCGCGACGATACGTTGAAGATGGGGGTGGAAGAATCGATGCGCATCTGGGCCGCGATCAACGGCTGCGCCGCGGCGCAGACCGCGCAGCCCTTGGCCAGCGAGCCGCGCATCCGGACCGTCCGCATGCGCTGGACGGGCTGCCGGGCAGAGACCGAACTGATTCGCATGGAAGGCGGCGGCCACGTCTGGCCCGGCGGCTGGGCCTATTTCCGCGAGAGCCTCATCGGCCCGATGGTCGGCGGCTGGAGCGCGAACCGCGTGATCCTCGATTTCTTTCGGCGGCAGGCGATGCCGGACTGATGAGCGCGGCTCGATTGCCGCCGCCTCCTTCACTTCAGACGATGCGCTCGAGCGGCAGCAGGAACAGCCGGATGTGGTCGGGTGCGCGGCGGATCCCCCGGTTCTGCTCCTTGATGCCGGCAATCAGCGCCTCGAGCGGCGCCTCGTCCTCGAACGCGATCATCGTCACCGAGTTCGTGCTGCCGTATTCGCGCGAGCCCAGGTGCGGCTCGGTGCCGTGTCCCTTGCCTCTGGCCTTGTCCCAGCTGGTGAAGTAGTCGATGCCGTTCTCTTCCAGGATCTTCATGACGCGGTCCATGAAGAAGCTGTTGCAGACGATCATCGCCATTTTCACGGCAGCTATGCTCCAAGATGATTGAGCGCGACGTCGAACACGTCGAAATTGCGCAGGCGCGCCTTGCCCGGAATCCCGGACGTGGGCCGGTTGAAGAGCAGCGGCACCGCCTGCTCGGAAATGCCGCCGTGCGACCGGAGCGGCGCGTCCAGCCCCGAGAGATCGTGGCGCTCGCGGCCCGTGCCCAGCACGAAGTGCTTCTCCGCGACGACGATGACGTCGCCGAGCCGCTCGGGCGGCAGCTCGAAGCGCGCGCAGGCCTCGGCGTTGGCGAGCGCCAGCTGCACGCCCTCGACCTGCGACAGGCGCTCGAGCGTCGCGCCGGCATCGGCGCCCGCCGGCAGGTACACGGTGGCAAACGAGCCGAGCGCGCCGTGGTGCACGACGTACGGGTCGGTGATCGGCAGGATCACGCGCGCGGCGCCCTTGCCCAGCCATTCGTCCAGCAGATCCTGCAGGTAGATCGCGTTCGGCTGCCCATCGGCGCCGAACTTGTCGTTCATGCCATGGTCCGCCGTCAGCGCGATGGTCGCGCCCAGCGCATCGAGGCGCGCGAGGTACCGGTCCAGCATGGCGTAGAACTCGTTGGCCGCGGCCGCGCCCGGCGCCGCCTTGTGCTGCACGTAATCGGTCGTGGAGAGATACATCAGGTCCGGCGGCGTGCCCTCCATCAGCTTCACGCCCGCCGCGAGCACGAACTCGGACAGCTCGGCGCTGTACACCGAGGGCAGCGGCCTGCCGACGAGCGCGAGCGCACGCTCGATGCCGTTGTGCGCCACGGAGGTCTGATCGGCCTTCTCCGCCGAGAAGCAGATGCCGGCGAGGTCCTTGCCGAGCAGCGCACGCAGCTTGTCCTTCGCCGTGACCACCGCGACCCGGGCGCCGGCGGCGCCGAAGGACGCGAGGATGGTACCGGCCCGCAGGTACTTAGGGTCGTTCATCATCACTTCGGCGTCCGCCTCGCGGTCGTAGAAGTAGTTGCCGCAGATGCCGTGCACGGATGGCGGCACCCCGGTGACGATGGACAGGTTGTTCGGATTGGTGAACGAGGGCACCACGCAGTCGGCCTCGAAGGCGGCGCCGCTCGCGAGCATGCGCCCGAGAAACGGCGCCACGCCCGCCGCCACCGCCTGGTGGATGTAGTCGAACTCGCACCCGTCGACGCAGATCACCACCAGGGGCCGGTCCATCCATCGGTAGCTGCGCCCGTTCACCACCCGCGGAGCACGTTCGCTCATGCCCCGATCCTACTCCACGGCTCGCTCGGCAAGACGCTGCGGCGGCGCGACGTTAGACTGGCGGCGGCATGGAGGAGAACCTGGACGCAGAGCGCGCGCTCGCGCTCTACCGCACGATGGCGCGCATCCGCGCGTTCGAGGACGCCGCCGAGGACGCCTCGATGGGCGGCGTCGCCGCGTTCGGCGCGAGCCTGGCCGCGGCCAAGGTGCGCGGGCCCCTGCATCTCTCGACCGGCCAGGAAGCGGTCGCCGCTGGCGTCTGCGCGCACCTGCGCCGCAGCGATCTGCTCACCTCCACGCACCGAGGCCACGGCCACACGATAGCCAAGGGCGCCAGGCTCGATCGCATGATGTGCGAGCTCTTCGGGCGCGCCCCCGGCTACAACGGCGGCAAGGGCGGCTCGATGCACATCGCCGACTTCTCGGTCGGCATGCTCGGCGCGAACGGCGTGGTAGCCGCCGGCATCCCGATCGCGGTCGGCGCGGCGCACGCGCTGCGCCGGCGCGGCGGCGACGGCGTCGTGGCGTGCTTTTTCGGCGACGGCGCCATCAACCGCGGCCCGTTCCTCGAGGGACTGAACTGGGCGGCGGTGCGCAAGCTGCCGATCCTCTTCGTCTGCGAGGACAACCGCTGGGCGGCGACGACGGCGAGCGAGGCGACGACCGCCGGCGCGGGCGCGCTGGCGCGCGCCGAGGCGATCG
>JAOUGZ010000084.1 GCA_029865405.1 Betaproteobacteria bacterium | reverse complement strand
TCGGCGGCGCTGATCCAGGCGTTCTGGGAGCTCAACGTCGAGCCGCATCGGGTGGCGAAGCTGTCGGGGATCGGGTGTTCTTCCAAGACCCCGGATTATTTCCTGGGGAATTCGCACGGGTTCAACACCGTGCATGGGCGGATGCCGTCGGTCCTGACCGGGGCGAACCTGGCCAATCGGGATCTGATCTATCTGGGGGTGTCCGGCGACGGGGATTCGGCTTCCATCGGCTTGGGGCAATTCGCGCACGTGATGCGCCGTGGCGTGAACATGACCTACATCCTGGAGAACAACGGGGTGTACGGGCTGACCAAGGGCCAGTTTTCGGCCACCGCGGACAAGGGCTCGAAGGCGAAGAAGGGGGCGGTGAACGCCGACTCCCCGGTGGATACCGTGTCGCTCGCCCTATTGATGGGCGCCACGTTCGTGGCACGGAGTTTTTCCGGGGATAAACAGCAGCTCACGCCGCTGATCAAGGCGGCGATCGCTCATGAGGGCGCTGCCTTTATTGACGTGATTTCGCCCTGCGTCGCGTTCAACAATCACGCGGGGTCGACCAAGAGCTACGAGTACGTGCGCGAGCACAACGAGGCGGTCAATCGTCTGGACTTCTGGCCTTCGCGCGAGGCGATTACCGTCGATTACGCGGAGGGCGGGGTGATCGAGGTGCCGCAGCATGACGGGTCGATCATCAAGCTGCGCAAGCTGGATACGGCGTACGACCCTTCAGACAAGATCAACGCGGTATCCCATATCGCGCGGGCGGCGGAGAAGGGCGAGGTGCTGACGGGGTTGCTGTATCTGGCGGCGGATGCGGAGGACTTGCATGCGCATCTGAATACTTACGAAACGCCGTTCAACCGGCTCGGCGAGAAGGAGTTGTGTCCCGGGTCGGCGATGCTGGACAAGATCAACGCGGCGATGCGGTAGTGGTAAGTTACCGCCCTTTCACGGCGGTAACCGGGGTTTGAATCCCCGTGGAGATTTGAACCACAGATAGTGCGTTGGCTGTGCGACCCGTAGGGGCAGGGCGAACGACCGCTTACGACCCAAAGCGGATGTTCGTGGGGCTGCTTTGTGATCCCCGAGCCGTTAGTCTGCAGCAAGGCAACCACTTCCGGAGCTAGGTACCAGAAGCCACGGCGCGGTTACCAAGATATGAGATTGGCACTGTCCTGCAGGCGCGATATACGACGCGAATGTCTACTACTAAGAGTTGGGCGCACCGAACGATTGGTGACGTATGAACATCCGATCGTTTGCTCTGGTGATTCTGTTATTCGCCTCATGCGGCATGGTTTTTGCCGAGCGTGTTATCGATCCGCTCGAGCGTTTTGAGCTCGAAGAACTTGTGCTTCTCGAACTACATGGTGACGGACCGGATGGCCGAGCCGTGTTTCGCACCCCAATTGGCAAGACCCACGAGGTCGGTCTGGGGAACTTTGTCGGGGCCGACTTTGGTCAGGTCGTCGCGGTGGGCAGAGATGGACTACGACTTAAAGAACTCTGTCAAGACCGAGATGGAGATTGGCACTGGGCGACAGCATTTGTTACTCGTGGAGAGGCGTTGGGCTCAATGCGCATTACTCGAGTGCGCCCCGACTGCGTCGCGCACAGTTCGACCGTACACCGCGAAAGACTTCCGTAAAGTCGCTCAGCAATTCGCAGGCGCAAAGAAACGGGAAGTCGCGCCCAAAACACGGTCGATGCACCAAACCCGCCACGGCGCTCTTCGCCAGCTTCCACGAGCCAATGATCTAAAGCGTTAGCTAGTGAACGACTGCCTCTGGCCGAAACCCGCCATTGAGGAGGCGGATCGACAATCGAACCCACGTTCGCAAGCCCTGACTCCGAAATGGGCCGGAGGACTCAGTCTTTTTGGTAGTTCGGCGAGCGCGGGCCGTAGAGTATGCCGTTGGGCTTCGGCGAAAGTAGCCGCTGGCTGGCGATGCCCGCGTAGACAATACTGGTATCAGCGGCTGTTTCAACGATCTGGGTGACGATCGCTTGGACCAACAGCCCGACCAGGCCGCCCTGATTCGAGCTCTTGTTCTCGCTTGACGCTGCGCTCGCACTACCTTGCCAGAGCAAATCGCCGGTCCGCAAGTCCACGATGCGAGCCTGAACAGTAACTCTGGTATCGCTGGCCACGATCGCATAGCTGGTGCCGTACTGCGTGATCTTGATGTACACCGCGGCATCTGCACCGTAGATTTCGCGCAGTTTTTGCGGGGACACGTCGTGAATTTCCGCCGGATTATTGAGTCCGTTCTGTCGGAAAGTCTCGTCCATCAGTGACACCGGAACGACGTAGTAGCCCGCCTCGGCGAGTGGCAAGGTGACTTGCGAGAGCACACCGTAGGTCGCCACAACCTCGGGCGTTTCATTGAGCGGCGGCAGTACGAGCATCGAGACCGGTCGATTCTGCTTGTACGCCGTGTAATCGTAGGGAGTGGCCGTGGCGCAAGCGCCAAGCGTGGCGACCACGACAGCCATCACGAGCAGTCGGCCGCAGCGCGCGATCGCGTCGCCCAGTGGATATGCGCTGATCGTCATCGCAGGCCTGAACACCTGGCGCTCGTGCTCACCGCTTCGAACCCGTCATGTGCTTCAGCAAAAAGTCCATGTATTGCGTCGACTCGGGAAAACTGGCCTTCTCGGCCTCAAGTTCGAGCTTTGCTTCTGTGTCCCGTCCAAGCCGGAGATAGATCATCGCGAGATGGGCGTGGAAGCCCGGCGGCAAGGCTGCTCCGCTGGCTCGCGCACGTTGCGACTGGTCATTGAGAACGCGCAGTTGCTCGTCGGGGCTCGAGCCATCGCCCTTGAAGTATTGGTAGAGCTGCGCCTGAAACCCATCCCAGTGGTACAAGCGCTTCGGCGCCTCTGCGCACCCCAGAAGGCTGCTGCCACCAAGAATCGCCGCCATCAGCCCAACCAGGCGCACGCAATGTCCGGCCGTGGCCATGTCGTGCTACCGCGCCCCCTGCGCGCTCCACTGCCCGCTTTCGAGCCCCTTGACGAGATTGTCCACAGCCTCACGCATGGCAAGATCGAGCACCTTGCCGTTCAATGTCGCGTCATAGCCCGCTGTCCCGCCAAAGCCGATCACCTCGCGATTAGAGAGTTCGTATTCGCCCGCGCCGCGCGCCGAAAACACGACCTCGGAGGAAACAGTATTGACGATGTTCAGGGTTATCTTGGCGTAGGCGAACTGTGACTTGCCCCGGCCCAGCAGCCCAAACAGCTGCCGATCGCCCACGTCCTTGCGACCGAACTCCGAGATGTCACCCGTGACAACGAAGTCCGCGCCGCGGATGGCTTGGGCCTGGGACTTGAATTGCGCTTCTTGCCTGGTCTCCGCGAGATTCTCGCGGTCCAGCACGTTGAAGCGCTGAGACTGTTGCAGGTGCGCTATCAGCGTTGTCTTGGCCTGGCTGCCGAGGCGGTCCACGCCATCGGTGAAGATGCCGCGCATGAACCCCGAACGATTGTCGAACTTGCCCACGGAAACCGGAAGTCGCGTGCCGTGGAACGGCGTGGCTGCGGAAACGGTCTTGGCGACTTCGAGGCTTCGCGAGGATTCGGTGGCGCAGCCATACGCGCCCAGCAAGGCTGCCGCAAGTGCCGTGATAAGCAACCGTGACATGAGCCCCCCTCAGGTTCGCGCAAGGATACTAGTACACATTGCCGCAATCCGCCAGCCACCTACGGGCTAGTCCTGATAGCTAAGTGCGGTTCCCCCTCGCGACGTATCTGGATATGAGATTGCCGGGGCCCTGGGTCAACTTCGCTAGACCTCGGCGTTGTGGAGTCGGCGCTCACCGAACACTTTCAATACGTCCACGGATGTCACTTTCTTGATCCGGTGGCCGTTGATTTGAACTGCTCGAGGAGCCGAGCCGCCAGCAACCGCTCCTGGCCGAAAGCGGTCATTCGGGCGGCCTAAGGTCAGTGCCTGCAACTGGAAAAGCATTTCGCGCAGCTGTTGTTGTGGCGCGATGGCATTCGGCGCCTCCCGAATCGACCTAACTGGCCTCACCCCCGCACTCCCCACTGCCACCGACGGAATCCGCGAAGCGATCTGTGTCGCCCCATCCAGATCCTCCGCCTCGATCATGTAGAACCCCGCTAGGCACTCATTGGTTTCGGCAAAGGGACGCCCTAGACCAGCAGCAAATACTTCACTTCGTAGCCTTCTGCTCGGCGATGATCATCCACGAGACGCCGAATTTATCGGTGACCATGCCGAAGGCCTTGGCGAAGAACGTCTCCGTGACGGGCTGGTTGACTTTGCCGCCGGCGGAAAGCGCATCGAAGCGCTTCTTCGCGTCGGCCTCATCCGTCGCCTCGAACGACAGAGTAATGCCCGAGAACTGCGGCTTGCCGGTGCAAAAGCCGTCGGAGGCCATGACCAGCGAGCCGCCGATCAGCGCCGCCGAATGCATGATCTTCTCGCCCGGCGGCACGCTGCCGTCGTAGAACTTGGTGGGCCCGCCGGGCGCGTCGCGGTAGCGCATCACCATCTGCACCTGCGCGCCAAGCGCCTTCTTGTAGAACTCCAGGGCTTCCTCGGTACGGCCTTCGAAAAACAGATAGGGCTGGATCGCCATGGTTAGCTCTTCTGCAGTCCGAGCTCGCGCGCCTTCTGCACGCCAGGGCCCTCGCCGAAGTCCTCGAGCGGGATGAACGGCCGCACCTCGATCTCGGCCTCGCCGCCGTCGAGAGACGGGTTTGGAAAGCGCTTGGTCCACGCTAACGCTTCCTCGCGCGAATTGCACTCGATGATGGTGTAGCCGGCCACCAGCGCCTTCGTTTCGGCGAACGGGCCCTCGACGAAGCCGCGCTTGCCGCCTTGGCCGTACGTGATGCGCCAGCCCTCGGCGCTGCGCTTCAGGCCCGCGCCGTCCACGAGGATGCCGGCCTTCGCCATCTCCTCATGAAAGCCGACCATTTCGTTCAGCAGCGCCTCGGTGGGCTTCGCGCCGGCCTCGGAATCCTTCGTCGCCTTCACCAGAATCATGAATTTCATCGCTGTTCTCCTTTACTTCGCGGCCGCCTCGAGCGCGGCAAGGTCGAGCTTCACCATCTTCATCATCACCTGCATCACGCGCGCCGCCCGCTTCGGATCGGTGTAGTACGTATCCCACGCCTTGGGCACGATCTGCCAGGAAAGGCCGAACCGGTCCTTGAGCCACCCGCACTGCACGGGCTTGCCGCCGCCCGCGATGAGCTTCTCCCAGTAGTCGTCGATCTCCTTCTGGTCCTCGCAGCCCACGGCGAAGGACACGGCCTCGGTGAACTTGAACTCCGGCCCGCCGTTCAGCGCGACGAAGGACAGGCCCTCGAGCTCGAACTCCGCGGTCATCACCATCCCCGCCGGGCGCGGGCCCCCTTCGGGGTAGCGCGTGACGGGACCCATCTTCGAGTTCCGGAACACCGAGGTGTAGAACTTCGCCGCTTCCTCGGCCTCGGTATCGAACCACAGGAAGGGCTTGATTTTGCTGGCTTTGAGCATCAGTACCGCCTCCTTTCGGCAGTATGATGCGCCAATAACGGCTTACGACATCCGGAGAGCCCCATGAGCCGCCTCATCGACAAGCTGAAGCAGGCCGAGCGCGGCAAGGGCGCGCCGCGGCCGGACACCGAGGCGCTGCGCGAGAAGATCGAGACCGAGCGCGGCGCCGAGCAGACCCAGCAGGCGAGGATCATCGAGGAAAAGCGCGGCCTGGATCTCGCGCGGGAGCGCCAGCAGGCGGAGGCCGAGCTGCGGCGCATCGCGCACGCCCGCGCCGAGGCCGAGACGAAGGCGGGGCGCCTGATCGCGGACCGCGAGCGCGCGGAGGCGCACGCGCTGTCGGAAGCGCGCGCGCGCGAGCAGGCCGAGCGGCGCGCCACGGAGATCTCCGAGGCGCGGCGCCGCCAGGAGGAAGCGGCCAGCCAGCACGCGCGCGAGCGCGCCGAGGCCGAGGCGGCCGCGGCGCTGCTGATGCGCGAGCGCCTCGCGGCGGAGGAGCAGACCCGGCGCGGCGTCGCCGCGCGCGCCGACGCGGAGAGGAAGGCGCACGAGTCGGCGCGCGAGCGCGAGGCGGCGGAGAAGAAGCTCAAGCGCGAGATCGAGGTGCGCAGCGCCGCCGAGGCGGAAGCCGCGCGCATGGCCGAGGAGCGCACGGCGATCGAAGCGGCCGCGCTGGAGCAGGCGCAACGCAACGCCGAGGCCGAGCGCAAGGCGACCGAGCTCGCCGAGGAGCGCGCGCGGCGCGAGAACGAAGCGGCGCAGGCCGCGGCCGCCCGTGCCGAAGCGAGCGAGGCGGCGCGCGCCGCGGCAGCCGAGCGCGCGGCCGCCGACAAGCGCGCAGTCCTCGCCACGCGCGAGCGGGAGACGAAGGACACGCAGGCCGCGCACCGCGCGCAGGCGCGCGCGCAGGCCGAGCAGGACGCCGTGCGGCTCGCCGAGGAGCGGCGCGAGGGCGAGGAGCGGGCGCTCGCGCAGGCGCGCGAGCGCGAGCAGGCCGAGGCGAAGGCCGCGGCGCTCGCCGATGAGCGCCAGAGGAAGGACCGCGCGGCCGAGGCCGCGGCGCGCGAGCGCGCGCAAGCCGAGGCGCAGGCGGCCGAAGCCGCCAAGGCGCGCATTGCCGTGGAGCGGGAGGCCGAAGGCGCGGCGCAGGCGCGCGCCGACACTGAAAGCGCGGCGGCACAGCGCACGCGGGAGCGGGAAGCCGCCGATGCCGAGTTGGCGCAGGCCGCGCGGCAGCGCGAGGCGGCGCAGGCGGAGGCGCTGCAGGCGGTGAGCGCGCGGCACGCGGCCGAAGAGGCGGCGCGGCGCGCGGCGGCCGAGCGGCTCGCGGCGGAGCAGGCGGCGGCGGCGCGGGCCGAGGCGCTCGCCAGGGCCGAGGCCGCGCTGCGCGAAGAGGCGGAGGCGCGGCGCCAGACCGACGCCGAGCTCGAGCGCGCGCTGCGCGCGCGCGCCGAGGCAGACGAGCGTGCGGCGGGCGCGGCGCGCGTGCGGCAGAAGGCGGAGGCGGCGGCGCGCGAGGAATCGGCGACGCGCGCCAAGGCCGAGCGCGCGGCGGCGGCGGCGACGCAGGCGCGCGCCGACAGCGAGCGGCGCGTCGCGCAGGAAGCGAGCGCGCGCGCCAACGAAGAGGCCAACGCCAAGCGCAGCGCCGCGGAGCGCATCGAAGCCGAGCGCGCGCTGGCGGCAGCGGCGCAAGCGCATGCGGAGGCGGACGCGCGGGGCGCCGCCGAGGCGGCGCAGCGGCAGACGCTGGAGGCGGAACTCGAGCGCACGGCGCGCGAGCGGCTGCGGCTGGAGGCACGCGCGGCGCGGCAGGCGAGCGCGCGGGCCAGGGCTGAAGCGCGGGCGCTGGAGCGCAGCCGCGCGAGGTTGGCAACCGAGGAGCGGGTCGCGGCCCGAGCCGCCGAGGCGCAGGCCGACACGGCGCAGGCCGGGGCGAACGCGAGCGAGCGCGAGCAGCTGGAGGCGGCGCTCGCCGCGGCGCGCAGCCGGCGCGGGGCGCAGCGGCCCAGGGGGTGGCTGGTGGCGGGCGTTGCGCTGGCGGCGGCGTTCGCGCTCGGGAGCCAGTTCGGGTCGCGCGCGCCCGAGCCCGCGCCCGTCGGCGCCGCGCCGAAGATCGAGCGTGAATTCGCGTTGCGCCTGGAGCGCGACGTGCAGGGTTTCGGCGCCCGGGCGCAGGCGCTGGACGCCGCCCGGCGCTAGCGCAGCTCGAGCGCGCCGCCCTTCATCCGCCCGCGGTACTCGCGCCCGCCGGCCCGGAACTCGAGCTCGTCGCCGCGCACGCGTCCCTCGAGGGCGTAGGTCGCGCCCCCGGTGCGCAGCGTCCCCGAGAGCTTCTGGAACGCCTGCTTCAGCACCAGCTCGCCCTGCGGCAGCGAATAGCTTCCCGCCACCGGCGCCGGCACGATCCACAGCAGCGCCGTGCACCAGGAATCGCAGCCCGAATCCGGGTACAGGGTCGCCGTCTCGTCCGGCTCCCAGGCCTCCATGGTGAAGGTGTTCGACACGACGCGCGTGCCGGGCTTCAGGCCGAGGAGCCTCGGCCGCAGCTGCAGGTTGATCGCGGGCAGGAGGAACATGGTGATCACGGTGGCCTGGGAGAAATCGGTCTCGAACAGGTCCGCCTTCATGAACGTCGCGCGGCCGGCGAGGCCCGCCTTCTCGGCGTTGCGCTTGGAGAGCTCGACCATGTCCGCGTCGTACTCGATCCCCACCGCCCGCGCGCCGCGCCGGGCGGCCTCGATGACGGTGCGCCCGTCGCCCGAGCCGAGATCCATGACGACGTCCGCCGGCGTGACGCGCGCCAGGTCGAGCATCTTTTCCAGCAGGGCCTGCGAGGTCGGCACCCAGACCACGTCCTTGCCCTCCTGGCCGATCGAGGGCTCGAAGACGCTCGATTGCGGCGCTTGCGCGAGGGCGCCCGTGGACAGGAGGAGGGCGAGCGCCGCCAGGCGCAGGAAGGGGGTTGCGTACATGCGGATTTTCTCCGGACTCAGGAACTGCAGGACAGCGCGGAGCACCCGGCCTTGTGCCGCGCCCACTCCGGTCTTTTCTGCGCGAGGTCGTCGTTCGCCGGCTGCTCGTCGTAGGGCCGCTCGAGCACTGTCATCAGCCGCTCCAGCACCGACGCGTCACCCCCGGCCATCGCGTCGATCGCCTGCTGCGCGAGGTAGTTCCGCGGCACGTACTTCGGGTTGACGGCGTTCATGCGCGAGCGATCGGGCGAGCGCGCGAGCCAGCGCCGCAGCCAGGCCTCGAGCCGCG
>JAOUGZ010000586.1 GCA_029865405.1 Betaproteobacteria bacterium | reverse complement strand
GCAGCTCGCTTCCGGAAACAGGTGGCTCGACATCTCCATGCCGGCGGCCTGCGCGAGCGCCGCGGCGCGCATCCAGCCGGTGACGCCGCCGATGCGCTGCGCATCGGGCATGGCGTAATCGCAGGCCTTGGCTGCGAGTGCCTGCGCCATCTGTTCCGGGCCCATGAAGTTCTCGCCGATCTGGATCGGCGTCGCCACCTCGCGCGCAATGCGCGCGTTGCCGGCAAAATCGTCCGCGCGCACCGGCTCCTCGATCCACGTGACCCCGCCTTCGTCGTCGATCATGCGCCCGCGCTTCACCGCCTCGGCCACGCTGAGGCCCTGGTTGAAGTCCACCATCAGCGTGATGCGCGGGCCGATCGCCTTTTTGACTTCACGCAGCGCCGCCAAGTCGTCCGCCGCATACGCACGCCCAAGCCGCAGCTTGACCGCCGAGAACCCCTCCTTCACCAGCTCCGCGGCCTCCTTCGCCAGGGGCTTGAGCGGCATGATGCCGAGGCCCTTGGAGTTGTAGGCGGGAATCGGGCGCGCCGAGCCGCCGAGCAGACGCACGAGCGGCAACTGCTGTGCCTGGCCGATCACGTCCCAGGCCGCCATGTCGATCCCCGACATGGCAAACAGGACGATGTTGTGCACGCCCAGCAGCGTATAGCGGGCGCGCAGCTTCTTCTCGATGTCGCAGGGCGCCACTGCGTCGCCCTGCAGCATCTGCGCCATCGCCTCGACCAGTGCGGCGATCGGCTTGAGGTTGTGCTGGCCGATACCGAAGAGGTACGAGCGCCCGACAATGCCGCTGTCGGTGCACAGATCGACGAGCAGCAGCGAGGACGCCGTCAGCGCGCCCGTGCTGGTGGCGAGCGGGCGCTTCATCGGCGCCGCGACGGCGCGCGTGCGAATCGACTTGATCTTCATGTCAACGTCCCTTGAACGCGGGCTTGCGCTTCTCCATGAAGGCGCGCCGCCCTTCCTCGTAGTCCGTGCTCTTTGCGCAGCGCTCCATCGCGGCGCGCATGCGCTCATGGTCGGCCAGGCCGACCGATTTCGCATATTCCTCGAGAATGGTCTTGGAGTTGGCGATGCTGAGCGGCGCGTTCTCGATGAGGGTGGCGATCACGCCGTCGACGTAGGTCTCGAGCTCGGCGTCGGGCAGCACGCGATGCACCAGCCCGATCTGCAGCGCTTCGTCGGCCGGATAGCGTCGGCCGAGGAACATGATCTCGCGCGCCCGCGCGTGGCCCACCGTCTCCAGCAGGCGCTTGTGCCCTTCCACGTTGTAGGCAAGGCCGAGCTTCGCCGCGGGGATGCCGAATTGCGCCGAGGTGCCGCTGTAGCGCAGATCGCAGGCGAGCGCGACTTCCAGGCCGCCGCCCATGCAAAAGCCGTGGATCAGCGCCACCGAGGGCTTGGCCGATCCCTGGATCGAGAGCAGCACGCGGTCGAGCAGCCCGTCATACTCGCCCACCGCCGCCCGCTCGGCGCGGATCTTCGCGAACTCCGAGATGTCCGCGCCGGCGGCGAACGCCTCGGTGCCGGCGCCGCGGAACACCACGCAGCGCACCTGCGCATCGGCGTCGAAGCGCGCCATCGCCTCCGGTATGCCGCGCCACATGGCGTCGTTGATGGCGTTCTTCTTCGCCGGCTGGTCGAACACGATCCAGCCCACGGCGCCGCGCTTTTCGACTCGCAGCCGCCCCGCGCTCATGCCCAGCGCCCGCTTTCCACCTGGTGGAAGAAGTCCTCGACGATGCGGTTGAACAGCGCCGGGTCCTCGAGGTTCATGCCGTGGCCGGTGCGCGGCAGCACCACCAGCCCCATCCTGGGGATGGTGCGCTTCATGAGCAGGCCCGGCTCGAGCGTCGCGTCGTCCTCGTCCCCGCACATCACGAGGGTCGGCGCCGTGATCCCGGCCATCTCCTTCTTCAGGTCGTACAGCGACGGCCGGCGCGCCTGGTAGCCGAGCATGGTGTTCGCGGAGCCCTGGGCCGAATGCTCGCTCAGGTACTTGATGTAGAGCGCAAAGCCGCGCGGGTCCTTGTCGCGCAGCTGCAGGCGCGTGGCGTTGTGGCCGTAGGTGGCGGCGAAATTCGCCATGCCTTCCTTCATGATCTGCTCGGCGTTGGCGCGCGAGGAGCGCAGGAATTCCTCGCGCCGCGCCGGTTCCGCGCCGTAGCCACAGCCCGCGACCACGAGCCCGAGCGCGCGCGGACTGTACTTGATGCCGAAATGCAGCGCGGCGAAGCCACCCATGGAAAGTCCGACGACGAACGCGCGCTCGAGCTTCAGCCCGTCGAGGACGGCGAGCACGTCGTCGCGCGCGAACTCCTGCGAGTAGCGCTCCCAGCTCTCCGGGACGTCCGAGGGCGGGTAGCCGCGCGCGTTGTAGGCGATGCAGCGGTAGCGGCGCGAAAAGTGCGCGAGCTGCGGGTCCCAGCTGCGCAGGTCGCCGGCGAACTCGTGCACGAAGACGACCGGCGTGCCCTTGCCTGCCTCCTCGTAATGCAGTTTCACGCCGTCCTTGGTGGTGATGTGGGCCATGTTGGTAGACTTGTCGGGCGATGGAACTCAATCTTAAGGGCAAACGCGCGCTGGTGACCGGCGGCTCGAAGGGCATCGGCTGG
>JAOUGZ010000585.1 GCA_029865405.1 Betaproteobacteria bacterium | reverse complement strand
TCCTCGACAAGGACCACTACGGACTGGAGAAGGTGAAGGAGCGCATCGTCGAGTACCTCGCGGTGCAGACGCGCGTCGACAAGATGAAGGCGCCGATCCTGTGCCTGGTGGGCGCGCCGGGCGTGGGCAAGACCTCGCTCGGGCAGTCGATCGCGCGCGCCACCAACCGCAAGTTCATCCGCATGTCGCTGGGCGGCGTGCGCGACGAGGCCGAGATCCGCGGCCACCGGCGCACCTACATCGGCTCGATGCCCGGCAAGATCCTGCAGAACATGACCAAGGTGGGCGTGAAGAACCCGCTCTTCCTGCTCGATGAAGTCGACAAGCTCGGCCAGGACTGGCGCGGCGACCCGTCCTCGGCGCTGCTCGAGGTGCTCGACCCGGAGCAGAACCACACCTTCACCGACCACTACATCGAGGTCGAGTACGATCTGTCGGAGGTGATGTTCGTCGCGACGGCGAACACGCTCAACATCCCGGCGCCGCTCCTCGATCGCATGGAGGTGATCCGCCTCTCGGGCTACACCGAGGACGAGAAGATGAACATCGCCATCCGCTACCTGCTGCCCAAGCAGATGAAGAGCACCGGGCTGAAGGAAGGCGAGCTGTCGGTGTCCGAGGCGGCGATCCGCGACATCGTGCGCTACTACACGCGCGAGGCCGGCGTCCGGGCGCTGGAGCGCGAGCTCTCCAAGATCTGCCGCAAGGCGGTGAAGCAGCTGCTCACCGATAAGCAGTCGGGCGACGGCAAGCCGCGCCGCATCACCGTCACGCCGAAGAACCTCGACAAGTTCCTCGGCGTGCGCAAGTACAGCTTCGGCATGGCGGAGAAGCAGAACCAGGTCGGCCAGGTGACCGGCCTCGCCTGGACCGAGGTCGGCGGCGAGCTGCTGACCATCGAGACCGTGACCATGCCCGGCAAGGGCAAGACCATCACCACCGGCAAGCTGGGCGAAGTCATGCAGGAGTCGATCCAGGCGGCGCTGTCGGTGGTGCGCAACCGCTCGCGCAAGCTCGGCGTGAAAGAGGATTTCTACCAGAAGAACGACATTCACATCCACCTGCCCGAGGGCGCGACGCCCAAGGACGGGCCGAGCGCCGGCATCGGCATCGTCACCTCGATGGTGTCGGTGCTCTCCGGCATTCCGGTGCGTGCCGACGTCGCCATGACCGGCGAGATCACGCTGCGCGGCGAAGTGCTGCAGATCGGCGGCCTGAAGGAGAAGCTCCTGGCGGCGCACCGCGGCGGCATCAAGACGGTGCTGATTCCGGACGAGAACGTGAAGGACCTGGTCGACATCCCCGACAACGTCAAGAACCGCCTGGAGATCATCCCGGTGAAGTGGATCGACAAGGTCCTGGAAGTGGCGCTGGAGCGCCAGCCCGAGCCGCTGGCGGCCGAGACCGAGGCGGCCGCGCCGCTGCCGCCCGCAGAGGGCAAGCCGGGCACGGCCACCGCCGTCAAGCATTGAGGCGCCGCGGTGAACAAGGCCGATCTGATCGAGCACATCGCGCAGCAGGCGGAGATCTCCAAGCTCGCCGCGGAGCGCGCCGTGGACGCGCTGGTCGCGGCCGTGAAGTCCAATCTGAGGAAGGGCCAGAACGTGACGCTGGCCGGATTCGGTACCTTCTACCCGGGTCAGCGCGAGGCGCGCGCCGGGCGCAATCCGCGCACCGGGGCGCCGCTGCAGATCGCCGCGGCGCGCGTGCCGCGCTTTCGCGCTGGCAAGGCGCTGAAGGACGCAGTAAACTAGCGCCCCTTTGCGCGGGTGCTTAGCTCAGCTGGTAGAGCGTCGCTCTTACACGGCGAATGTCGGCGGTTCGACCCCGTCAGCACCCACCATGGAACCTTTGGAGCGGTAGTTCAGTTGGTTAGAATACCGGCCTGTCACGCCGGGGGTCGCGGGTTCGAGTCCCGTCCGCTCCGCCAACGCCTCAGCTGAATGTTCGAACTCATTCAAAAGCGCAAGCGCCTGGCGCAGGTCGTGCTCGTCCTGCTGGTGGTCCCGTTCGCCTTTTTCGGCCTGGAGTCCTACACGCGCTCGATCGGCGGCGGCGACCGGATCGCCGAGGTGAACGGTTCGCCCATCACGCAGGCCGAGTTCGCCGAGGAGCTGCGTCGCCAGCAGGACCGGCTGCGCGCCGCGTTCGGGCCGAACATCGACATCGACGCGCTCGACACGACGGAGTCGCGGCAGGCACTGCTCGACTCGCTGGTGTCGCAGCGCCTGCTCGCCGACGCCGCGCTGCGCGGCGGCCTTCTGGTCAGCGACGAGGCGCTGCGCGAGACCATCGCCGCCGTACCCGCTTTCCAGGGCGAGGGTGGTTTTTCGCGCTCGACTTACGAAGCGCTGCTGCGCGCGCAGAACATGACCCCGCAGACGTTCGAGGCGCGCCTGCGCCACGACATGGCGCTGGCGCAGCTTACCGACGCCATCCGCGGCAGCGCCATCGCCTCGCGCACCGTGACCGAGCGGCTCGAGGGCATCCTGGCCGAGCGGCGCGAAGTGCAGGAAGCGCTCGTCGCCGCGCAGCCGTTCCTCGCACGGGTGAAAGTGGGCGACGCGCAGGTGCAGGCCTACTACGACGCCAACCCGGCCGAATTCCGCGTGCCCGAGCG
>JAOUGZ010000584.1 GCA_029865405.1 Betaproteobacteria bacterium | reverse complement strand
CCGACAGGATGAGCGCGCGCACGCCGAAGGCCTTGAGGTCCTCCAGCACCGCGAACACCTCGGCGCTCGACAGCTCCCCGGGAAAGTCGGTGTCGGCCGAGATCGAGTAGCAGTGCATGCAGGTGAGGTTGCAGCGCCGGATCAGGTTCCAGATCACCACCGGGCCCGCAGGGCCGGCGGCGGCCGCGGCCGGTGGCGTGGGCTGCAGGATTTCGTGCATGAAGCGGGAGACGCGGAACATGTCAGGCGAGCCGCAGGCCGGTTTTCTTCAGGATGCGCGTGCTGTAGAGCACGTCGCTCGCGCGCAGCGCGCCGCCGAGCACCGCCCGGATCTCGGCCAGGCGCACCTCGGTCTCGGCGCGGCTGCGCCCGTGCACCATGGCGAAAAGGTTGTAGCGCCACTCGGGCAGCCGGCGCGGCCGGCGGTAGCAGTGGCTGACGAAGGCAAGCGCGCCGACCTCGGCGCCCAGCTCGTCGACGGCGTCGTCCGCGACGTCCCACACCGACATGGCATTGGCGACGTAGCCGAGCGCGTAGTGATTGGGCACGGCGCCGATGCGCCGCATGCGCCCGTCGGCCAGCATCGCCTCGATACGCGCGAGCAGCGCGTCCTCCGGGATGCCGACGGCTTGCGCGACGGCGCGCCAGGGTTCGGCGACCAGCGGCAGCCCGGCCTGCGTCGCGCGCACGATCTTCTCGTCCAGCGCGTTCATGCGGGGAGCCTCAGGTCGATGAAGTACTCGCGCTCGCGCGGCAGGTCGAGCACCGCGCAGCCGGTTTCCGCCTCGATCGCGGCGATCACGGCCGGGATCTGCGCGCGCGATGCGGTGGCCAGCACGAACCACATGTTGAAGCGGTGCGCGCGCTCGTAGTTGTGCGCCACTTCCGGGTGCGCGTTCACCAGATCGGCGATGCGCTCGAAATCCGCCTTCGGCACGCACATCGCGCACAGCGTGAACGCGCCGCCCAGGCGCTCGGCGTCGTACAGCGGGCCGAAGCGCGTGAGCGTGCCGGCCTCGAGCATGCGCTGCAGGGTTTCGATCAGGCGCGCCTCACTGGTGCCGAGCGCGGCCGCCGCCGCGGCGAACGGGTGGGCGGCGAGCGGGAAGCCGCCCTGCAGCCGGTTGACGATGGCGCGCTCGATCTCATCCATAGTGCGCGGCGCGCTGGCTGAAGCAGCGCTGGCTGAAGAGGATCGCGCGCGGATAGCGCGTCAGCGCGTGCTCGGTGCACAGGCGCTCGATCGATCGGGTCACTGCAGGGCGCTCGCGGCCGTGCACCATGCAGTACAGGTTGTAGGGCCACGCCGGCAGGGCACGCGCGCGCCGGTAGCACAGCGTCACCGCGGGGTCGGCGGCGAGCCGCCGACCGGCGGCGCCGGCCTCGTCGTCGGGAACGTCCCAGACCACCATGGCGTTCGCCTCGTAGCCGAGCGGGCGGTGGCGTACCACGGCGCCGATGCGGCGCACGACGCCGGATTCGAGCCAGCGCCGCAGCGCCGCGATCAGCTCCTCCTCCGGCACGCCGAAGGCGGCGAAGGGGCGCGGCGCGAGCGGCAAGCCCGCCGCGAGGCGCGCGGCGAGCGCGCGCTCGGCCTCGCGCAAGGGGGCGACCGGCGGTTGCGGGCCTTCGCGCGGCACCGAATGGTCCTCGAGGTCGAAGCCCAGGTCGATGTGGAACTCCTCGACGAGCGGCAGGCGCAGCACCGCCAGCCCGGTCTCGTCCTCGAGGCTGCCGAGCAGGTTCTGCAGCGCCGCCGGGGTGGGCGCGGTGGCGACGAACCAGAGGTTGACGGGATTCTCGCGCTCGTAATTGTGGTTCACGCCAGGGTGCGCGCTGACCTGCGCCGCCACGGTCTCCAGCCGCGCGGGCGGCACCGCGATCGCCGCGAGCGTGCTCGCGCCGACCGTGTTCGGCCGGAACACGGGGGCGATGCGATCGATGAGGCCGCGCGACTTGAGCTGCGCGAAGCGGGCGATCGCCTCGCCCTCGTCGAGGCCGCAGCTGCGCGCCACCTCGGCGAAGGGCCGCGGCACCAGCGGAAAGCCGCGCTGCCAGGCGTTGACGAGGCGAAAGCTGTCGGCGTCGAACATCTCAAAAGCCCGTCATCGCGCCGCGCGAGGTGAGGAAGATGCCGCTCGGGCTCTCGGCGGGGAGCCGCGCGAGCTCGGCGAAGCTCGCGCCGTCGTACACCACCACCGCGCCGTCGTCGCGGGACGAGACCCAGGCCTGCTCGCCGCGCGGCGTGAACTCCATGTGCAGCACCGCGCGCCCGGGGCGCAATTCCTTCACCACCCGCAGCGCCGCGACGTCGATCACCTGCACGACGCCGTTGTCCGGAAAGGCGAAGTTCACCCACACGCGCCGCCCGCCCGGCTGCGCCACCGCGAAGACCGGCTGGCCGTGCACCGCGATGCGGCCCGCTTCGGTCCAGGTGACGCTGTCGAGCACCAGCACCTCGTGGCGGCCGATCGCCGGCAGGAAGATATAGCGCCCGGCGACCGCCCAGCCGCGCAGGTGCGGCATCTTGTACACCGGCAGCGGTTCCTGGCCGCGCCCGTAGCCGGCGAGCACGCGGCGTGCGCCCTTGTCGGGATTCCACAGGTCGACGAGCGCGAGCCCGTCC
>JAOUGZ010000583.1 GCA_029865405.1 Betaproteobacteria bacterium | reverse complement strand
GTAGGAGAAGTCTACCTGCCAGAGCGCGGGCTCGGCACGGTAGGCGCGATTGAGGTCCGCCATCCAGCGCTTCAGGCCCGCGTGCTCGGGCCGCTCGCACACCCACCACTCGAGCTCGCCGTCGTGCGTCCACTCGCGCCGCTGGCCGAATTCCCCGCCCATGAACAAGAGCTTCTTGCCCGGATGCGCCCACATGTAGCCGTAGAGCGCGCGCAGGTTGGCGAACTGCTGCCAGGAATCGCCGGGCATCTTGCCGACCAGCGAGCCCTTGCCGTGCACCACCTCGTCGTGCGACAGCGGCAGCGTGAAATTTTCGTTGAAGGCGTAGATGAGCGAGAAGGTGAGGCGCCCGTGGTGGTACTTGCGGTTGATCGGGTCTTCCTTGAAGTATTTGAGCGTGTCGTGCATCCAGCCCATGTTCCACTTCAAGCCGAACCCCAGGCCGCCGAGGTAGGTCGGCCGCGACACCATCGGCCAGGCCGTCGATTCCTCGGCCGCCGTGAAGCAGTCGGGATGATCACGGTACACGCCTTCGTTCAGCGTGCGCAGGAACGAGATCGCCTCCAGGTTCTCGCGGCCGCCGTAGCGGTTCGGGATCCACTCGCCGTCTTTCCTCGCGTAGTCGAGGTACAGCATCGAGGCGACCGCGTCGACGCGAATGCCGTCGACGTGGTACTTGTCCAGCCAGAACAGCGCCGAGGACAGCAGGAACGAGCGCACCTCATTGCGGCCGTAATTGAAGATGCTCGAGTTCCATTCCGGATGAAAGCCCTGGCGCGGGTCCGAGTGCTCGTAGAGGTGCGTGCCGTCGAAGAACCCGAGGCCGTGCGCGTCGGCGGGAAAGTGCGACGGTACCCAGTCGAGGATCACGCCGACGCCCGCCTGGTGCAGGTGATCGACCAGATACATGAAATCCTGCGGCGTGCCGTAGCGCGCGGTCGGCGCGAAGTAGCCCGTGGTCTGGTAGCCCCAGGAGCCGTAGAACGGGTGCTCGGTGAGCGGCATCAGCTCCACGTGCGTGAAGCCGGTCTCCTTCACGTAAGCCGCGAGCTGGTGCGCGAGCTCGCGGTAGCCCAGGAACGCGCCGTCCTTGCGTTTCCACGAGCCCGCGTGCACTTCGTACACCGCCATCGGCGCATCGAGCGCGTTCTTCGGCCCGCGCGTCTTCATCCATTCGGTGTCGCCCCATTCGTACTCGAGCGTCCAGACGCGCGAGCCGGTGGCCGGCGGCAGCTCGCTCGCCACGGCAAAGGGGTCGGCCTTTTCCGCGACGTGCCCGCCGGCGTGCGATTCGATGCGGAACTTGTAGGCCTGGCCGCGCTCGGCGCCGCTCACGCTGCCTTCCCAGATCCCGGAGTGGTCGCCGCGCGGCGCGAGCATGTCGGCGCCCGCGCGCCAGCCGTTCCAGTCGCCGATGACGGAAACCGTGCGCGCATTGGGCGCCCACACGCCGAAGTGCGCGCCCTTTTTCTTGGCATCGGGATGGCAGCCCAGGCGCTCATACAGGCGCGCGTGCGTGCCTTCACGGAAAAGATACGCGTCATGCTCGGTCAACAAGATGCCGGCCTCCAGTGTTTTAGGTTTGTGGTCCCTCTCGGACCGGAGGTTTCGCTGCGCGGGACGGACGCACCCGGCTGCTGCTGGTTTGAGCGCGCTTTGCGGTTCACATAGCGCTGCGCTATTTTATCACGGCGACGCCATGCGAACAACCTGTGCGCACGATCGCGCGCGAAAAACTTTGCGTCGATGCAGTGTCGGCGTTATGTTCGGCAAGGACGCTCAACAAGCAGGAAGGCGCGAAGATGAGGATCTGGGAGCAACTGCTGCAGAACAACGGGCCGGACGCGTGGCTGCTCGCGGGCGCGATCGTGCTCACGTTGCTCGCCGCCGTATGGCTGGCGCGGGCGATCGCCGTGCGGGTGGTCATGCGCATCGCGCGACGCACCGACCTGCACCTCGACGACGCGCTGATCGCCGCGGTGCGTGCGACGAAGCTGTGGCTGCTAACCCCGCTCGCGCTGTACGCCGGGGCTTCCGCGCTCGAGATTCCGCCGCGCCTCGATCGCCTGCTCGAGAACGCCGCCATGGTGGCGCTGGTGGCGCAGTTCGCCATCTGGGTGAACCGCTGGCTGCTGCGGTGGCTCGCGCTGCGCGCCGAAGCTGCGCGCGCCGTCGACCCGGCCGCCACCACCACGGTCAACCTGCTCGGCTTCGTCGGCCGCGTGCTGGTATGGGCGATGGCGCTGCTCATCGCGCTCGACCAGCTCGGCTTCAACGTCACTGCGCTGGTGGCGGGCTTGGGCATCGGCGGCATCGCGGTGGCGCTCGCCCTGCAGAACATCCTCGGCGACCTGTTCGCCTCGATGGCCATCGTGCTCGACAAGCCGTTCCAGGTCGGCGACTTCATCATCGTCGGCGACAAGCCCGGCACGGTGGAGAAGGTCGGGCTGAAGACCACGCGCGTGAAGAGCCTGTGGGGCGAGCAGCTCGTGTTCGCCAACGCGCAGCTGCTCAACGCCCAGATCAAGAACTACAAGCGCATGCAGGAGCGGCGCATCGCGTTCGGCATCGGCGTCACCTACGAGACGCCCGCGGAGAAGCTGCGCGCGCTGCCCGGCTGGCTGAAGGCGG
>JAOUGZ010000582.1 GCA_029865405.1 Betaproteobacteria bacterium | reverse complement strand
CGAGCCGATCGCGAAGGAGGTGCTGGTGGTGAAGGCGCCGGGCCCGGCGCTCGCCGATCCCACGGAGTTCAAGTGGACCAAGCTGCGCAAGGGCGTGCGCCTGCGCCCGCTCGGGCCGGTGCACGCCGGCTGAAGACTCATGCGGTGATGCTCTGGAGCAGGGCGTCGTGGCGCGGCGCCCAGCCCAGCTCGCGCCGCGCGCGCGTGGCGCGCACCCGGGAGTTGGAGCCGTAGGTGTAGGCAGCGGGGCCTTCGCCGAACTCGGCGATCGATTCTTCCTTCGACATCGGCTGCGTGCGGCCGCCGGTGCCGAGCGCGCGGCTGATCGCCTCGCACAGCGCGCGCATCGAGCACTCGCCGTTCTCCCCCCAGTACGACGCGCCGGCGGGCGCTTCGTCGAGCGCGCGCAGGTACAGGTCGACGAGGTCATCGATGTGCACGTTCGCCCAGAGGTTCTCGCCGCGCCCGACATGCCGCGCCACACCGTACTTCTTCGCCAGCGCCGTCAGGCGGGGAACCTGGATGCTTTCCCTGTGCGCGCCCCGGCCGGCGCCGTAGATCAAGCTCGGCGAGATCACGGCCGCGCGCACGCCCTCCCGGGCCGCCGCCAGCACGCGCGTGTTGACCGCGACGCGCGCCGCGCGTCCGGGTCCGGGCGTGAACGGCGTGTCGTCCTCATAGATCTTCTCGCTCGCCTCGCCCCAGGCCTGGTCGCCGACGATGCTCGAGCCGCTGGTGTGGATGAAAGGCTTGTTGCAGCCAGCGAGCGCGGTGAGCATCGCCTCGACCGCAGCGCGATGGTCCGCATCGGCGGCATGAATGACCGCGTCGGTCTCGCGCGCGCAGCGCGCGAGCAGGGCACCGTCGTCCAGGGTGCCGGAGACCGGCTCGACGCCGAAGGCACGCACCTGCTCGGCCTTCTGCGCGCTGCGCACCAGCCCGACGACCTTGTGTCCCGCGGCGAGCAATGCTGCCGCGACCGAGCCGCCGATGTATCCGGAAGCGCCGGTGACGAAGACCCTCATCCGAGTCCAGGCCAGGGTTTTTGCGCTGGGCGCAGGTTCTCGATGGCGCGCGCGAGCCGCAGCACGCCCGCGTCATCGAAGCGCTTGCCAATGAGCTGTACGCCGATCGGCAGGCCGTCGGCGCTGAAGGTCCAGTTGACCGAGGCCGCTGGCTGCTCCGACATGTTGTAGGGCACAGTGAAGGCGATGTGCGGCAGCGCATTTCGCGGGTCGTTGCCGGGGCACGGCAACTCGGCCTCGTAAGGCAGGATCGGCGACACCGGCGAGAGGATGTAGTCGAACGGCTCGCAGGCCGCGACCGCCGCTTCGCGCATCGCCATCACCTGCCCGTACGCCTGCATCACGTCGCGCCCGGTGAAATCCTTCGCGCGCCAGGTGCACCACTCGGCGATGAACGGCAGCACCTTCTTCTGCCGCTCGGCCGGCAGCTGCACGAAATCGTTGTGCGAGCGCGCCTCGAAAAAGCGCGCGGTGCCATCGAGCATCTGCGGCGTGAGAAAGCTCTGCACCTCTTCGACCTGCGCGCCCGCCGCGGCGAGCGCCTGGGCCGCGGCCTGCGTCGCGGCGCGGACCTCCGCGTGCACCGGCAGTCCCGTGCGCATGTCGGGCAGCAAACCGATCTTCAGCTTCTTCAGGTCGAGCTCGTCGAGACCGGCCGTGTAGTCATGCGGCTGGTAGGGCAGGCTCATGAAATCACGCGCATCGGGCAGCGCGAGCCAGTTCATCATCGCCGCCGCGCCTTCGACGTCGCGCGTCATCGGCCCGGTGACGCGCCCCATGAAGGGCGGGTACACGGGCACGCGGCCGAGACTGGGCTTGAGCGCGAAGATGCCGCAGTGCGACGCCGGCAGGCGCACCGAGCCGCCGATGTCGGTGCCCAGATGCAGCGGCGCGTAGCCGGCCGCGGCGGCGGCGCCGGCGCCCGAGCTCGAGCCGGAGGTGTTTTTCGAGGTGTTCCAAGGATTGCGCGTAATGCCGTGCACGCTCGAGACGCCTGCGGACAGCATGCCGTAGTCGGGCATGGTGGTCTTTCCCAGAAACACGCAGCCGGCCTGCCGCAGCCGCGCCGCCGGTGGCGCGTCGGCGGCCTGCGGGGCCGCGGGCAAATTGGCCGCGGTGCCGATCGGCGCCGGGTCGCCTTTCGTGTGTATGTTCTCCTTGAGCGTCACCGGCACGCCGTCGAGCGGCGAGAGCGGCGCCTGTACCCGCCAGCGCCCTTCCGCGTCGCGCGCCTGCTTCAGCGCTGCCTCCCTGCGGATCAGGTACATGGCGTTCAGGCGCGGCTCCCAGGCGTCGATGCGCTCGAGGAGCGCCCGCGTCACTTCGACCGGGGAAAGCTCCCCGCCTTCGTAGCTGGCCGCGATTTCGGCGGCACTCAGTTCGTGGATGGCGGCCATGGTTTTCGACTTATATATACCGAAGGTCAGGATAATTCTGTACCATTTCCGTCATGTGGCGTCGCCAAAATCGCCACTTTCACTCAGGCAGAGAGGAGATCCGATGAAAGTCAGATTGCTAGCGGCGGCCGCCATGGTCGCGGGTGCGTTCGCGCTTCCGGCCCACGCACAGGTCGAGGTCCAGTGGTGGCATTCGATGGGCGGCGCGCTG
>JAOUGZ010000581.1 GCA_029865405.1 Betaproteobacteria bacterium | reverse complement strand
TGTTGCGCGTGCTGCACTGGCGCGAGGTGTTCGCCGGCATCGTCGCGCTGAACATCGCCGTGAGCCTGCTCCTGTACCTGGCGGTGCCCGAGCGCACTGCGACGCAGCGCGGTGAAAGCGTGCTGGCGCAGCTGCGCGGCTTTGCCGAGATCGCGCGCGACCCCGCGTTCTGGCGTGTGGCCCTGTGCATCGGCGCGAGCCAGGTGGCGGCAGTGTCGCTCTCCACGCTCTGGGTGGCGACATGGCTGCGCGACGTCGCCGGCTACAGCCCGGCACAGGTGGCGCGCGCGCTCCTCGCGTTCAGCATCGCCATGATGCTGGGCTACGTGGCGTTCGGCCGGGCCGCCGACGTGCGCGTGCGCAGCGGCCGCAGCACGTTGCCGCTGCTCGCCGGCGGCGTCGCGCTGGCCTCGGTCTGCCTTGCGCTCCTCGCGCTCGGCGTGCGCACCGGTGCGCTCGCGCTGTGGTGCGTGTTCTTCGGCAGTTCGACGGCGGTGGTGCTGTCGTACTCGCTCTTTTCGCGCCGCTATCCGCGGGAGATGACGGGTCGCGTGAACACGGCGCTCAACGTCTTCGTCTTCGTCGGCATGTTCAGCGGCCAGGCCGCGGTCGGGCTGGTCCTCAGCTTGTGGCCGCAGAGCGCCGCGGGCTATGCGCCCACGGCCTATTCCTGGGCGCTTGGCATGCTCTGGCTGGTGCAGCTCGCCGGCCTGACGTGGCTGTGGTCGGGACGGCGCCACCTTGCTACGCCGCGCTGAAGATATCCTTGTAGGACGCGTAGACGGACGCGGCGAGCACAGGCAGCAGGATCAGCCAGCCGAGCAGTGCTGGCAGCGTGGCCGGAACGATCAGCACAAGTATGACCACTCCGTACACAAGCATCGGCATGATGTTCCGCAGGCTCGCCACGAAGCTCTCGCGCATCGCGCCCGCGGCCGTCCTGTCGTGAAAGACCACCAGCATGGGCGCGAACCAGGCCGCCATGGCCACCGGCGTCAGCAGTCCCAGGATGATGAGCATGGCCAGCAGCACCGCCATCAGCTGCGCCGGCGGCATGGCAGCCACGTTCTGCCCGCCGCGGAACGCGGACAGGTCGACCCCACTGGCGGACACGACGCCCAGCACGATCACAACCGTGGCAATGGCGCAGATCGCGCCTACGGCGGCGAGCCGACCCGCCGCGGCGCCAAAACCCGCAAACAGGTGGCCGAACTTCATGGCGCGACCTTCGTCGAGCTCGCGGCAGCCGCTCGCAATGCCCGCCATGAGCAGGGGTCCCAGACCGATGAGCAAGAGCCGCCCCCCAAGCGGGTGCGCCATCAGCAGCCCGACGATGATGGCGACGAGCACCGCAACCCACGCCAGCCAGATGCGCGGCTGCTTGCGGAACAGCGCCCATCCCGCCGCGACCCAGTCCCAGCCGCGCCGCGCCGCCACTGCGCGCCCGCCCGCAACAGGGGTACCGGCCCTCTCAGCCATCTTTCGCTTCCTTGTGCCGCACGCGCACCGTGCCGATGGCCTTGGCGACCAGCGAGCCGTCGGCGTTCTTCGCTTCGGCTTCGACGAACGTCATGCTGCGGCCGTCCTTCATCACGCGCGCCTCGGCGACCAGCCGGTCGCCCTTGCCGCCGCCGATGAAGGACGTGCTCATGTCGATGGTGACCACGCCGGTCGATTCCGGGTGCAGCGTGCGCGCCGCGGTGCACAGCGCGACGTCGAGCAGCGACATGATGACGCCGCCGTGCGCCGTGCCCAGGCTGTTGGTGAAATGCTCGGGCAGCGCCATCGACAGCCGCGCCGTGCCCGCGCCGAGCTCCTCGGTGGTGAGGCCAAGGTGCGCGATGAAGGGAATGCGCTTCTGGTAGTCGCGCGTGTACTGCAGCTTCGCCTCGGCGCTCATATGAGCAGCGCGCCGCCGTCCACCGCGATCGCCTGCCCGGTGATGTGCCGCGACGCCTCGGAGGCGAGCAGGACGACGAGGCCCTTCAGGTCCTCCTCGTTGCCGAGGCGCTTGGTGGGCGTGAGCTCCGCCACCATGCGCCCGAGCGAGTCGAGGGTCGCCTGGGTCATCTTCGAAGGAAAGAATCCCGGGCAGATGGCGTTCACGGTGATGCCGTGCTCGCCCCACTCGGCAGCGAGCTGCCGCGTCATGCCCACCACGCCGTGCTTGGTGGCGTTGTAGGCGACCGTCTTCACCACGCGCGGGTCGCTCGCCATCAGTCCCGCAACGGAGGCGACGTTGACGATGCGGCCCCACTTCGACGGGATCATCGATTTCTTGGCGATTAACTGCGACGCGATGAAGGTGCCGGTGAGGTTCAGGTTGACGAGCTTGTCCCAGGCCTCGAGCGGGTGATCCTCGGCCGGCGCGCCCCAGGTGGCGCCGGCGTTATTGACGAGGATGTCGACCTTGCCGAGCTTGGCGAGGAGCGCTTCCAGCGCCGGCGCAATGGCCTCGCGCTTGCCGAGGTCGCACACCCAGGCCGACGCTTCGATGCCCTGCGCCTTCAGGTGCGCCACCGCCGCGTCGAGCTCGTCTTTCTTCCTTGCGGTGAGCGCGAGCCGCGCGCCCATCTCGCCGAGCGCCTCGGCCATCTGCAGCCCGAGCCCGCGCGAGCCGCCGGTGACCAGCGCGA
>JAOUGZ010000580.1 GCA_029865405.1 Betaproteobacteria bacterium | reverse complement strand
GAGCTCATCCACGACACCGTGGCGGCGCTTGCGCCGGTGAGCACCGCGGAAGCGCGCGCGATGCTCGCGCGCCTGCGCGGCTACCCGCTGCTCACGGGCTTTCGCGGCGGCGCGCCGGCGGACCTCGACGCCTTGGCCGACGCAATCGCACGCGTCTCGGAGCTCGCCGCGGACCTCGCCGGCGAGATCGAGGAGCTGGACGTGAATCCCCTGCGCTGCGGCCCGCAGCAGGTCGCCGCTGTCGACGCGCTGATCACGCGGCGCGCCTAGCCCTTCAGCTGCAGGGACTTCAGCTCGAGGAATTCCTCCAGCCCGTACACGCCTGCCTCGCGCCCGTGCCCGGACTGCTTGAAGCCGCCGAAGGGCGCGTTCATGTTGAAGGCGCCGCCGTTGACGTCGATCTGCCCGGCGCGGATGCGCCGCGCCACGGCTTGCGCGCGCGCATCGTCCTTCGACCACACCGCGCCCGCGAGACCGTAGGGCGAGTCATTGGCGATCTTCACCGCCTCGTCCTCGTCCCGGTAGGCGATGATGGAGAGCACCGGCCCGAAGATCTCCTCCTGGGCGATGACCATCGAGTTCTTCACCTTGCCGAAGATGGTCGGCTTCACGAAGTAGCCGGCGGGCACGCTCTCGGGCGGCTCGGCGCCCCCGATGAGCAGTTCCGCGCCTTCCTCGACGCCCTTGCGGATGTAGCTGCGCACACGCTCGAGCTGCATGTGCGAGGCGAGCGGCCCGAGGCGCGTGGTTTCGGCCAGCGGATCGCCGAGCGTGAAGCCTTTCGCCGCTTCCACGGCGAGCTTCGCCGCCTCGTCGTACTTCGAGGCCGGCACGAGCATGCGCGTGAGCGCCGTGCAGGTCTGCCCCGAATTGAGATAGCAGCCGTTCACCGTGCCCTTCACAGCCGCGGCGAGGTCGGCGTCTTCCAGGATCACGGAGGCGCTCTTGCCGCCGAGCTCCAGCGCCACGCGCTTCACGCCCTGCGCGGCGACCTCGGAGATGCGCTTCCCGGCGCGCGTGGAGCCGGTAAAGGAGATCATGTCGACGCGCGGATGCTTGACCAGCGCTTCGCCGACGACCGGGCCGTACCCCGTGACGAGGTTGAACACGCCCTTGGGCAGGCCCGCCGCCTCGATCACCTCGGCGAGGAAGAAGGCGTTGAAAGGCGCGATCTCGGAGGGCTTGAGCACCACGGTGCAGCCCGCGGCAAGCGCCGGGGCGACTTTGAGCGTGATCTGGTGCAGCGGATAGTTCCACGGCGTGATGGCGCCGACGACGCCGACCGGCTCCTTGAGCACCACGGAATTGCCGACGCGCTCCTCGAACTTGAACTCGCGCGCGATTCGTGCGTAGTTGGCGAAATTCGCCACCGGCAGGCCGACCTGGATGCGCCCCGAGAGCTTGATCGGCATGCCGACCTCGGCAGCGATCGTCTTCGCGATCTCGTCGGCGCGCGCCTTGAGTCCATCCGAGATCTTCTGCAGGAACTCGGCGCGCTTCTCGGCCGGCGTGCGGCCCCAGCCCTCGAGCGCTGCCTGGGCTGCGGATGCCGCGGCCTCGACATCTCGTTCGCCGCCGGCGGGCACCTCGCCCATGACTTCGCCCGTACCCGAGTGGTGCACGTCGATCAATTCCTTGGAGGACGGCGCGACCCATTGGCCGCCGATGAACAGCTTGTCGCGAATCAGCATGGGAAAAGTTTCCGGAAAATCAAAGGGGGACGCTACTTTACCGGGCCGGGGAGAGCGCGGCAATGCGGCGCCGCGGCATGCAACGTCCTTGACAGTGGGAAAGTGACATGTCTAAGATATTAAACATATAATCATTAAAGCAGATCGAATGCACAAGAACTACATGCGCGCCCTGCCGCGCGAATGGCGCGCGATGGCCAAGGTTTTCGTCGCATTGGGCGACGAGCACCGCCAGCGTCTGCTGCTGACGTTCGAGAAAGGCGAGCGCCTGACAGTCGGGCAGATCTCCCAGATCTCCACGCTGTCGCGTCCCGCGGTGTCGCACCACCTCAAGATCCTGCGCGCCGCCGGGATCCTGGAGGCGGAAAAGGCGGGCAAGGAAGTATTCCTGCGCGTCAACAAGCTGCTGCTCGAGGACACGTTGCGTACCGTGCTCGATTACGTGCGCGGGGAGGCCTGAGCGATGACCGGGTCGGGCCAGTTCCGCCTCCTCGCCGAGCGCCGCTTCGGCCCGTTCTTCGGCGTGCAGTTCCTCGGCGCCTTCAACGACAATGTCTTCAAGCAGGCGCTCGTCATCCTGCTCGCCTACCAGACCGCGAGCTTCACGACGATGTCCTCGAACACGCTGCAGAACCTCGCGCAGGCGCTGTTCATCCTGCCCTTCTTCCTGTTCTCGGCCACCGCGGGCCAGATCGCCGACAAGTACGAGAAGTCGACGCTGATCACCATCACGGTGACGATCGAGCTCGCGGTGATGGCGCTCGGCGCGGTGGGCCTGTTCATGCAGAACCTGACCCTGCTCCTCGCCGCGCTGTTCCTGGGCGGCGTGCAATCGGCGCTTTTCGGCCCGGTGAAGTACGCCATCCTGCCGCAGCACCTGAACGAGACCGAGATCGTCGGCGGCAATGGTATGGTGGAGATGGGCACCTCCATCGCCATCCTGCTCGGCAT
>JAOUGZ010000579.1 GCA_029865405.1 Betaproteobacteria bacterium | reverse complement strand
GGTCTCGGGCACGTCGGGGATCTTCGAGGTCTGGCGCTCGGCGAAGAACATGTGGCGCAGCGCCTTCGACTCCACGGTGTTGACGAGGTACTCGAAGCGCTCGCGCTCCACCTTGCGGCCTTCGTCGAACGGCAGCGTGACCGCGGCGTGGATGCACTTCGCGATCTCGGCGGGGGCCGGGTTGCCGCCGGCGCTCTTCGCCGCCTGCTCGGGCACCGCGTCGAGCAGCGCCTTCTGGTCGCCCTCGACCTTGGGCGGCAGGTCGCGGATGCGCCGCGGGCCCTTGCCCTCGGCCACCAGCTTCTGCGCGTAGGCGATGCCGGCCTCGAGCAGGTCGCCGCTCACGATCTCGTCCACCAGGCCGAGCTCCTTGGCCTTCAGCGCCGGGATCGGGTCGCCGAGGATCATCATGCGCGCCGCCTCGTGCACGGGGATGATGCGCGGCAGGCGCTGCGTGCCGCCCGAGCCCGGCAGGATGCCGAGCTTCACCTCGGGCAGGCCGAGCACCGACTTCTCCAGCGCCACCCGGTAGTGGCAGCCGAGCGCGAGCTCGAGCCCGCCGCCGAGCGCGAAGCCGCCGATCGCCGCCACCAGGGGCTTTTGCATCGAGTCCTGGATGTCGTTCACCTCCGGCAGGTTCGGCTTGGTCATCGGCTTGTTGAACTCGCGGATGTCGGCGCCGCCCGAGAAGGCCTTGGCCGAGCCGATCAGCACCACCGCCTTGATGTCGGGGTCGGAGTCGGCCTTCTCCAGACCTTCGGCGATGCCCGCGCGCAGCGCGTTGCCGAGGCCGTTCACAGGGGGGTTGTTGAGGGTAATGACGGCGATGCCGTCGCGTACCGAATACGCTGCCACGTCGCTCATTTCAGGCACTCTCCCGGGGGATGGTCAAAATTCTACTCTCTGCGTCCTGCCAGCGTCGATCAGACTTCGAGCCATTCCTTGCGCATCGTCGCGTTGTCGCGCAGGTCGCTCGGGCGCCCCTCGAACACGATCGTGCCATGGCCCATCACGTACAGGCGCTCGGAGATGTCGAGGGCGATGGCGAGCTTCTGCTCGACCAGCAGGATCGAGATGCCGCGCTTCCTGATTTCCTCGAACAGCAGCGCGAGCTGCTCCACGATCTTGGGCGCCAGGCCCTCGGTGGGTTCATCGATCATCACCAGCGCCGGGTCGCCCATCAGCGTGCGACACAGCGTGAGCATCTGCTGCTCGCCGCCGGAAAGGAAGCCAGCCTGCGTTTCGGCGCGCTCCCGGAGGTGCGGGAAGAGCTCGAACACGTCGTCCATGCTGAAGCGACCCGAGCGGCCGGTCTTCTTCTGGCCGAGCAGCAGGTTCTGGCGCACGGTGAGCGTAGGGAAGATGTCGCGGTTCTCCGGCACGTAGCCCAGGCCCCGGTGCGCGATCTCGTAGGCCTTGAGCCCGAGCATCTCCTCGTTCCTGAAGCGCACCGAGCCCGTGCAGTCCACCAGGCCCATGATGGAGCGGATGGTGGTCGAGCGCCCGACGCCATTGCGGCCGAGCAGCGAGACGATCTCGCCCTTGCCGATCTCCAGGTGCACGCCGTGCAGGATGTGGCTCTTGCCGTAGTAGGCGTGCAGATCGCGCACCTCAAGCATGGGCCGCTTCCTTGTGCAATGCGCCGAGGTAAGCCTCCTGCACGGCAGGGTTGGCGCGGATCTCCTCTGGCGTGCCCGTGGCGAGCACCTCGCCGTACACGAGCACCGAAATGCGATCGGCGAGACCGAACACCACGCCCATGTCGTGCTCCACCATCACCAGGGTTCTGCCCTGCGTGACCGAGCGCACCAGCTCCACCACCTGCGTGGTCTCGGTGCGGCTCATCCCGGAAGTGGGCTCGTCGAGCAGGATCACGCGCGCGCCGCCCGCAATGGTGATGCCGATCTCGAGCGCCCGCTGCTCGGCGTAGGTGAGCGTGCCGGCGAGGATGCTCCTGCGCTGTGCGAGGCCGATGCGCTCCATGACCTCTTCGGCCCGCCGCTGCACGTCCTTCAGTCCGCCGACCCGGTGCCAGAACGAGTAGCGGCAGCCCTTCGACCACAGCACGCCGCAGCGAATGTTCTCGAACACCGTCATGTTGTGGAAGATGTTGGTGACTTGGAAGCTGCGCGACAGACCCCTGCGGTTGATTTCGAAGGGACGCAGGTTGGTGATGTCGTTGCCGTGCAGCAGGATGCGGCCGGCCGACACCTCGTGGCGGCCGGAGATCAGGTTGAAGAGCGTCGATTTCCCGGCGCCGTTCGGGCCGATGATGGCGTGGCGCTCGCCGTCGCGGATCTCGAGCGACACGCCGTGGATGATCTTCGTCGTGCCGAAGCTCTTGTGCACTTCCTGCAGCTCGATCGCGCGGGCGCTTGCGCGATGCGTATCGGTCATGCCGCGGCCTTCGCCTGCAGATCGGCCTGGATCGCGCCCCAGCGCTCGCCCACGCGGCGCGACGTGAGGCGCAATGCCCCGAGGCCGACGGCGAGCGCCACGGCGAACGCGAACCACGGTGATGCGCTACGCGCATCGAACGACAGCCCGAGCGCCGTCAGCACGCTGCTCGCGCCCTGCTCGGAGAGCCGGTACACCATCTCCACCAGCCCGATCAGCCCGGCGAGCGCCACCAGCGCGGCAAGCGC
>JAOUGZ010000083.1 GCA_029865405.1 Betaproteobacteria bacterium | reverse complement strand
CCACCATGAACATGAAGAAGCTGAACCACAGGTACATCGTGCCGATGTCCTTGTGGTTCGTGGTGGTGACCCAGCGCATCAGGCCGCCGTAGCCACCGTGATGGTCGCCGTGGCCGTGATCGTGGGCGTGGTTGTCTACGACTGCGCTCATCGCTATTTCCTCCGGGCCTTGATGTCGGCGGGCTGCACGGCCTCGCCGGTGCTGTTGCCCCAGTTGTTGCGCGTAAAGGTGATCACCGCGGCGAGCTCGACGTTGGAGAGCTGCTTGCCGAACGCGGCCATCGCCGTCGGCGCGCCGTTCTTCGTCACGCCGTTCAGGATGACGTCGATCTGCGCGTCCTTCGGCCCGAGCACCAGCTTGGAGCCGTCGAGTGGCGGGAAGGCCGGCGGCACGCCCCTGCCGTTCGCCTGGTGGCAGGCGACGCAGTTGGCGGCGTACACCTTCTCGCCGCGCGTCTGCAGTTCGGCGAGCGTGAAGGCCTTGGTTTCGTCTTCGGCGGCCTTGGCGAGCCGCAGCTTCTGCGCGCCGACCCACTTCGTGTAGTCCTCCGGCGACACCACGCGCACCACGATCGGCATGAAGCCGTGGTCCTTGCCGCACAGCTCCACGCACTGGCTGCGGTAGGTGCCGGTCTTGTCGGCGGTGAACCACAGGTCGCGGATGAACCCCGGAATCGCGTCCTGCTTGGCGCCGAACGCCGGCACCCACCAGGAGTGAATGACGTCGGCCGCCGTGGTGAGCATGCGCACCTTCTTGCCCACCGGCACCACGAGCTCGTTGTCGACCTCGAGCAGGTAGTTCTCGCCCTTCGCTTCGCGGTTCTCGATTTGCGCGCGCGGCGTGCTGAGCGTCGAGACGAAGCTGATGCCCTCGCCCTCGCCTTTCAGGTAGTCATAGGCCCACTTCCACTGGATGCCGGTGACCTTGATGGTCAGCTCGGGATGCGAGGTGTCCTTCTGCGCGATCACGACTTTGGTGACCGGCCAGGCGATGAGCACCAGGATGATCGCCGGGACCACCGTCCAGATGACCTCGACGGTGGTGTTCTCGTGGAACTGCGCGGCCTTGTGGCCGACGGACTTGCGGTGCGCGTAGCACGACCAGAACATGAACCCGAACACGCCCACGAACAGGACCACCACCAGGACCATCACGGCCTCGTGCAGCCAGTGGATGTCCGCGGCGATCTTCGAGGCCGCGGGCTGCAGGTTCCACTCCGCCGCCACGGCCAGGCCGCACAGCGCCAGTCCCAGCGCGCCGACAAACAGCTTTCTCAGCATCATCGCCCCTTCCCCGATCAGCTCTGCAATCTTCTGCCCAGTTCGTCCGCGAATCCGGCGCGCGATGCGGCGTCCAGATGCCGGCCGACTTCCAGTCGCACCTGCGGCGCGTCGAGCACTACGTGCCCGTCCCGCACGTGCACGCGCGCGCGGCGCGCGTCCAGATCAAAGCGGCGCAGGCGCTCCGCCTGCCTCACTTCCACCGTGAGGCGCTCGCGGCGGCGCTCGATGCGCTCGTAGTCCGCCGCGTGGCGCGCCGTCATCCAGAACGCCGCGCCGAGCAGCACGAGCTCGAGCCCCGCGAACGGCAGGATGAGCCAGGCGCCCAGCGCCGCGAAGGCCGACGCGATGCCCAGCGCCAGCGCCGCCAGCAGCGCAAACACGAGGAGCAGGCCGCGCGGCGAGATGGAGCAGTTGCGCTTGAGCACTACGCGAAAACCCGCATCCGTCGCCGAGAACAGCAACTCGCGCCGCGGGAAATCCAGGTTCAGGGTGCTCACCGATTCGATCCCGCCGTAGCGCAAGAAAAAACGCGGCGAAACATTAACATAGTTTGGCGGCTCACGGCAGTGGACGGCGCTCGAACTGCACGATGCTGCGCCCGTCGGCGGCCTTGCGCGGCGCGCCCTTCCACGCGTGCCCATAGATCACTTCGATGGAGGCAGAAGTGCCTGCGGCCGCCAGCGCCGCACGCAAGCGCCGCCCGGCGAGGCCGCGCGCGCGATCGCGCCGCGCGAGCGTCTGCCCGCTCGCGCGCAGGTCGGCGGCGAGGCCCGCGGCATCGGCATACGTGAGCGTGAGCATCTCCATGTCCATCACCGGCGCCGTGAAGCCGGCGCCGACGAGCGCATCGCCCAGGTCGTGCATGTCGGCAAACCGGTGCACGCGCGCCTCGCCTGCGGCTGCGCGCAGCTCCCTCAGCGTATCGGGCCCGAGGGTGCTGAACATCAGCAGGCCCTCGGGCGCCACGACGCGCGCGAGCTCGCCGAGCGCGGCGGGGGCATCGGCCGCCCAGTGCAGCGCCATGTTGGACCAGGCGAGCTGCACGCTGCCGGCGGCCAGCGGCAGGCGCTCGAGCGCGGCGCAGACGGCAAGCGGGCGGGCGCCCCGCAGCCGCGCCCGCCAGCCCAGCGCGCGGCGCGCGAGCGCGAGCATCGGCAGGGAGAAATCGAGCGCCACCAGCGCGGCGCGCGGGTAGCGCCGCGCCAGCGCGGCGGCCTGCGGCGCCGGCCCGCAGCCCGCATCGAGGATCGTCGCCGGCGCGACGCGCACGTAGTCCAGGCGCTCGAGCATCCTCGCGCCCACCTCGGCTTCAAGGCGCGCCGCGCCCAGGTAGGTCGCCGCGGCGCGGTCGAAGCGCCGGCGCGCATGGCGCGCGTCGATCTCAGACAAGCGGGCGCAGCAGCTTCTCGAGGGCGGCCGCGGCGGCGAGGATGCGCGCGTCGCTCATCGCGGGACCGAAAACCGAGAGGCCCACGGGCGCGGCTCCCGGCTCATGGCAGGGCAGCGAAACGGCGCAGCCGTCGAGGAAGTTGACGATGCCGACGTTGCGCAGGAAGCGTGCGTTCCAGCGGAAGTAGGCTTCGTCGCTCGCGCCCACCTCGGCGATCGGCGGCGCCACGCACGGCGTGGTCGGCATCAGCACCGCGTCGAACGGCGCGGCGAGCGCCTCGACGGCACGCATGTACCCGGTGCGCAGCAGGCCCAGGTCGACGAAGTCTGCGGCGCTCATCTGCCCCGCGAGGTCGAGGCGCTGCGCGATGCGCGGGTCGTACTCGCCGCGCCGCTCGCGCCAGCGCCGGTGGATGGCGAAGGCCTCCGCGCCGGCAAAGCCGCCGAGCTTGAAATATTCGCCCTGGCGGTCGAACTCGGGCACGGCGCGCTCGGTGATCACCGCGCCCGCCGCGGCGAGCTTGCTGAGCGCCGCTGCGAAGGCGCGCCCGACGTCCGCGTCCAGGTCGTCCAGCAGCATGGAGCGCGGCAGGAGCAGGCGCAATCCCTTCGCCGGCAGCTCGGGCAGCGCCGCCGCCGGCGCGTCGGCAAGCACCGCATCGTAGGCCGCGCAGCAGGCCACCGTATTGGCGAGCGGCCCGACCGTGTCGAGCGTGTAGGAAAGCGGAAACGCGCCTTCGCGCGGCACGCGCCGCTGCGTCGGCTTCCAGCCCGTGATGCCGCACAGCGCCGCCGGGTGCCGGATCGAGCCGCGCGTGTCGCTGCCCAGGCCCATCACGCACATGCCGTCTGCGACCGCCACCGCGGCGCCCGAAGACGAGCCGCCGGGCACGCGGCCGGTCTTGCGATCCCAGGGATTCTTCGGCGTGCCGTAGTGCGGGTTGAGGCCCGTGGTGCCGAACGCGAACTCGACCATGTTCGTGCGCCCGACGATCACCGCGCCCGCGGCGCGCAGCCGCGCCACCGCCGGCGCGTCGGTCGTCGCCGGCGGCGCGCCGGCGAGCAGTTTCGAGCCCGCGCGCGTCACGTCGCCGCCGACGTCGTAGAGGTCCTTCACCGACACGGGCAGCCCGTCCACCGGCGAGCGCGCGATCCCGGCGCGACGCAGCCGGTCGGCGTGCTCGGCCTCGGCGCGCGCCGCCTCGCCGTACACCTTGATGTAGGCGCGCGCGCCCTCGCCCGCGGGGTCGGCGATGCGCGCGAGCGCCTGCTCGAGCAGCTCGCGGCTCGACGTTTTGCCCTCGGCAAGCTCGCGCGCGAGCCGCGCCACCGTCCACATGAAAGCAGTCTAGCGCACAATATTCGCGATGCCCGGCACCCTGGCGCGGCGCTTTGCGAACCTGGCCTTCGGCGGCCGCTGCTTCCTGTGCCGCGGCGCCGCGGGCGCCGTGCTGTGCGCCGAGTGCGACGCCGACCTGCCGCGCCTCGTCGGGCCGCTGTGCCCGCGCTGTGCGCTCGCCGCGCCCGCGGGCGAGGTGTGCGGACGCTGCCTTGCGCACCCGCCCGCGTACGACGCCACGGTCGCCGCGCTCGGCTACGAGTTCCCCGCCGACACGCTGGTGCAGGCGCTGAAGTTCCGCGGCGAGCTGGCGCTGGCGCCGCTGCTCGGCGCGCTGCTCGCCGCGCGCCTGCCGCGCGCGGCGCCGGTGGATTGCGTGCTGCCGGTTCCGCTGGCCGCGGCGCGCCTGCGCGCGCGCGGCTTCAACCAGGCGATGGAGATCGCGCGCCACGTCGCCCGCGCCACCGGCTCGCGCCTCGAGCCCGCGCTCGCCGAGCGCAGCCGCGACACGGCGGCGCAAGTCGACCTGCCGCACGACGCGCGCGCCCGGAACGTGCGCGGCGCGTTCCGCTGCGCGCGTGCGCTCGAGGGCGCCGCGGTGGCGGTGGTCGACGACGTCATGACCACGGGCGCGACGCTCGACGAGCTCGCCGGCACGCTGAAGCGCGCGGGCGCGGCGCGCGTCGTCAACTGGGTGGTGGCGCGCACGCCGGCGCCGGCCGATGCTTGACATCGTGCTCGTCCGGCCGGAGATCCCGCCCAACGCCGGCAACGTGATCCGGCTGGCCGCCAACACCGGCGCGCGCCTGCACCTGGTCGAGCCGCTCGGCTTCACGCTCGAGGACCGGCAGCTCAAGCGCGCCGGGCTCGACTACCACGAGATGGCGAACGTGCGCGTGCACCGCGATTGGGACGCCTGCCGCGCCGCGCTCGCGGGGCGGCGGATGTTCGCCGTGTCGACGCGCGGCACCGCCCACTACGCCGAGGCGCGCTACGCCGCGGACGACGTCTTCGTCTTCGGCCCGGAAACGAGCGGGCTGCCGCAAGCGCTGCTCGAGGAATTCGCGCCCGCGCAGCGGCTGCGCCTGCCGATGCGCGCGGGCAACCGCAGCCTCAACCTCTCGAACGCCGTGGCGGTCGTCGTGTTCGAGGCCTGGCGGCAGCTCGGCTTTGCGGGCGCCGGGCCGGGCGCGCCTCCTGCTTGACGTTGCGCGCCAGCAGCCGCTCCACGGCCTGCTGCGGCGTGAGCTTGCCCAGCAGCACGGCGCTCACCGCCTGCGTGATCGGCATGTCGACGCCGTGGCGCGCGGCGCGGCGCAGCGTCTCGCGCGCGGAATGCACGCCCTCGGCGACGTGACCGAGGCCGGCGAGGATGGCGTCGAGCGATTCGCCGCGCGCCAGCGCCAGGCCGACGCGGCGGTTGCGCGACAGGTCGCCCGTGGCGGTGAGAATGAGGTCGCCCGCGCCCGTCAGGCCCATGAAGGTCTGCGCCTTGCCGCCCAGCGCCACGCCCAGGCGCGTGATCTCCGCGAGGCCGCGCGTGATGAGCGCGGCGCGCGCGTTCTGCCCCAGGCCCAGGCCGTCGGCGATGCCCACCGCGATCGCCATCACGTTCTTCACCGCGCCGCCGATCTCGACGCCGGCGAGATCGGTGCTGTGATAGACGCGCAGGCGGGCGCCGTGCAGCGTCTTCGCGGCAGCTTCCGCGAAATGCGCGCTGCGCGAAGCGAGCGTCAGCGCGCAGGGCAGGCCGCGCGCCACTTCCAGCGCGAACGAGGGCCCCGAAAGCGCGCCGCACACCGCGCGCGCGCCGAGCACCTCGGCGACCACCTGGTGCGGCAGCAGCCCGGTGCCCGCCTCGAAGCCTTTGCACAGCCAGACGACGGGCACGCCCACGGTGCGCGGCAGCACCTCGCGCAGGCCGGCCACCGGCGTCGCCACGATGAGGACGTGCGGCGCCTGCGGCCAGCGGGCCGTCACCGTCAGCGCCGCCGGCAGCGTCACTTCGGGCAGGTAGCGCGCATTCACGCGGGCGCGGTCGATCGCCTCGGCCTGCGCTGCGTCGCGCGCCCACAACGTCACTTCGTGCCGCGCGGCGAGCGCCGCGGCGAGCGCCGTGCCCCAGGCGCCCGCGCCCAGCACGCCGATGCGCGTCACGCCCCCCAGACCTGGCTCGAGCGCAGGTAGCCGCTGGCGCCGTCGGGATGGCGCACGCGAATCCACCCGCCCGGCACGGCGCCGAGGAGCTCGAGGACGACATTCTGCGCGGCGGAAAACGCCACTGGCGCGCCGTCTTCGGGCCGCACGCGCGCCTCGGCCGAGGGCGCGGTGATCACCACCGTGCGCAGCTCGACCAGGGTCTTCCTCTCCACCCAGGTGAGCACGCCCGCGTGATCGCGCACCTTTACCCAGGCCTCGAGATTGACGATCACCTCGAGCGGGTACTGGCGCGACACGACGTACAGGGGCTTGGAGGCGCGCGACGGCGCGTCGTAGAGGATGGCGGCGTTTTCGCCGACGCTGAGGAACTGCCCGTGCGCGGCGCTGGCGGCGAACGCGAGGACCAGTGCGGCGGCGGCGCGGCGCATGGCGCTAGCCCGCCGTCCCGGCGCGCGGCGCCTCGGCCGCGGCCTGCTGCTGGCGCTGCGCGTAGATCGCCTCGAACGAAACGGGCGCGAGCAGCACCGGCGGGAAGCCGCCGCGCGTCACGGCATCCGACACGGCTTCGCGCGCGTACGGATAGAGGATCGTCGGGCAGGCGACCGCCAGCAGCGGCTCGAGGTCGGCGCTCGGCACGTTGCGCACGGAGAAGATGCCCGCCTGCGCGATCTCGGCGAGAAACAGCGTCTTCTCGCCCGCCTTGGCGGTCACCGTCACGGTGATCATCACTTCGAACAGCCCGTCGGCGAAGCGCTTGGATTCGTTCCTCACCTGGATCTCGAGCTGCGGCGTCTGCGCCTCGAGGAACACCTGCGGCGCGCCCGGGATCTCGAGCGACAGGTCCTTCACGTAGATCTTCTCGATCTGGAAGCTGGGCTGGGGCGGCTGCTCTTCGGCCATGCGGTCAGGTCCTTTCGGTCTCGAGCAGGGCGTCGAGCTCGCCGGCGCGCTCCAGCGCGTACAGCTCGTCGCAGCCGCCGATGTGGCGCGCGCCGATCCAGATCTGCGGCACCGAGGTCTGTCCGGCGCGCGCCTGCATCTCGGCGCGCCGCGCCGGCTCCAGGTCGACGCGCACGGTCTCGAGGTCGGTGATGCCCTTGTCGGCGAGCAGGCGCGAGGCCGCCTGGCAATACGGGCAGGCGGCGGTCAGGTACACGAGCACGCGCGCCAATTCACTTCTCCATCGGCAGCCCGGCCTGCAGCCAGGCGCGAAAACCGCCGGCGAGGCTGACCACTTGGGTGAAGCCGCGCGCCTTGAGCAGGCCGACGGCGCGCGTCGACACGTTGCCCGTGTCGCAGCTCACGATCACCGGCCTCGACTTGTACTTGTCGAGCTCGCCGGCGCGCTTGTCGAGCTCGGCGAGCGGCACGTTGCGCGCGCCGAGGATGTGGCCGGCGGCAAAGCCGGCCGGCTCGCGCACGTCGAGCACCAGCGCGTTCTCGCGGTTCATCAGCTGCGTCGCCTGCAGCGTGGTGACCGAGGCACCGCCGCCCATGCCGCCGCGCACCAGCGGCCACAGCAGCATCGCCCCGGAGCCGACCGCGGCGGCGACGAGCAGGATGTTCTTCTGCAGGAATTCGAGCATGAACGGAACATTATAATTGACGGCATGCACCGCATCGTGTTCCTGCGCCACGGCGAATCGACCTGGAACCGCGAGAACCGCTTCACCGGCTGGACCGACGTCGACCTGTCGCCCGCCGGCGTCGAGGAAGCGCGCGCCGCCGGGCGCCTGCTGCGCAAGGAGGGCCACGCGTTCGATCTCGCGCATACGTCGGTGCTCAAGCGCGCCATCCGCACCCTGTGGCTCGCGCTGGAGGAGATGGACCGCTGCTGGCTGCCGGTGCAGATGAGCTGGCGCCTGAACGAGCGCCACTACGGCGACCTGCAGGGGCTGAACAAGGCCGAGACGGCGGCGAAGTTCGGCGAGGCGCAGGTGCTCGCCTGGCGCCGCAGCTACGACACGCCGCCGCCCGCGCTGCAGGCGCAGGATCCCCGCTACGAAGGCAGGGATCCCCGCTATGCCGGTGCCCAGGTGCCGTTCACCGAGTGCCTGAAGGACACGGTGGCGCGCGTGCTGCCGTACTGGAACGCAACCATCGCGCCGCAGGTGCGCGCGGGCCAGCGCGTGCTCGTCGCCGCGCACGGCAACTCGCTGCGCGCCCTGATCAAGCACCTCGACGGCGTGTCGGACGCCGACATCGTCGGGCTGAACGTGCCCACCGGCATCCCGCTGGTCTACGAGCTCGACGACGCGCTCCGGCCGCTCAAGCACTACTACCTGGGAGACGCCGCGGAGATCGAGCGCCGCGTCGCCGCCGTCTCCGCCCAGGGAAAGGCCAGGGCCTGAGGCGCGCGCTCCTCGTCGTGCTCGCGCTCGCCGCGGCCACCGCGGCGCAGGCGGGCCGCGAGGAGGACCTGGCGGCGCTGCGCGCGCGCCTCGAAGCGCTGCGCTCGGGCCTGGACGAGAAGGAGGCGAGCCGGCGCGAGGCGCGCGACGCGCTGCGCGACTCCGAGCGCGCCATCTCGGAGGCGAGCCGCACGCTGCGCATGCTCGAGGCCGAAGGACGCGCCGCGCAGGCCGAGCTCGCGCGCCTCGCGACGCTGAGCCGCTCGCTCGCCGAGCGCCTCGCGCGCCAGCAGGCGGCGCTCGGGCGGCTGCTCGCGGCGCGCTACGCGGCCGGCGCGCCCGACGCGCTGAAGATCGCGCTCTCGGGCGAGAACCCGTCCGACGTGGCGCGGCGGCTGTACTACCTCGCCGAGCTCTCGCGCGCCACCGCGCGCCTGGGCGCGGCGCTGCGCGCGAACCTCGCCGAAGCCGAGGACGTG
>JAOUGZ010000578.1 GCA_029865405.1 Betaproteobacteria bacterium | reverse complement strand
TCCCAACAGCTTCTCGCACATCTTCGCGGGCGGCTATGCCGCGGGCTACTACAGCTACAAGTGGGCCGAGGTGCTCTCGGCCGACGCTTACGCCGCGTTCGAAGAAGCGCGCGAGATCCTCGACGCTGCCACCGGCGCGCGCTTTCGCGACGAAGTGCTCGCCGTCGGCGGCAGTCGTCCCGCGGCCGAATCGTTCCGCGCCTTCCGCGGGCGCGCGCCGAGCGTGGAGGCGCTCCTGCGCCACAATGGTATGATCCCCGCGTAGGGGAAACCGCTGCAAAAACAGGAGGATCGCGAATGCGCAGCGTGATCTTTGCGGTACTGCTCGGCGCCGCGTGCGCCGCCAGCGCGCAGCTGTACCGCTGGACCGACGAGAAGGGCCGCGTGCACCTCACCGATACGCCGCCGCCGGCCTCGGCGAAGAACGTACGCAAGAGCACGCCCGACGCCGCGCCGACCGCGGCGCCGAGGGAGAACCAGCCCTACGCCGTGCAGCTCGCCGCCCGGAATTATCCCGTGACGCTCTACACGGCGCCCGATTGCGCGCCCTGCGGCGCGGCGCGCTCGCTGCTCAACCAGCGCGGCGTGCCCTTCCGCGAAATCAGCGTGATCGACGAGAAGGAATCCGAACAGCTGCGCAAGGCCGTGGGCAGTCTCGCCGTGCCCTCGGTCGTGGTCGGCACTAGCGCGCAGCGGGGCTTCGAGGAGGGCGCCTACCATTCGCTGCTCGACCTCGCGGGCTATCCGCGCACCGGCCTCGTGCCGCCTCGCCGCCAGACCGAGCCGAAGCCGCCGCCCGCCAAGCCTGCTGCAGAGGAAGAGGCGTCGCCGGCCGAGGAACCCGCGGCCGGTCCCTACACGCCGCGCTAGCGCGCACCACGTCGGCGGCATGAAGCTCGCGACGTGGAACGTCAACTCGGTGAAAGTGCGCCTGCCGCAGCTGCTCGATTGGCTCGCCACCGCGCAGCCCGATGTCGTCTGCCTGCAGGAGCTGAAGACCCTGGACGCCGGGTTCCCGCTCGCTGCGCTTGGCGACGCAGGCTACGCCTGCGCGATCAACGGCCAGAAGACCTATAACGGCGTCGCCCTGCTCTCGCGCGCGCCGCCCGGCGATATCGTCATGGACATCCCGGGCTTCGCGGACGAGCAAAAGCGCGTCGTCGCCGCCACAGTGCAGGGCATGCGCGTGGTCTGCGTGTACTGCCCGAACGGCCAGGCGGTCGGCTCGGAGAAGTACGACTACAAGCTGCGCTGGTTCGCCGCGCTGCGCAACTATCTGAAGGCCGAGCTTGAGCAGCATTCCTCGCTCGCGGTAGCAGGCGACTTCAACGTCGCGCCGGAAGACCGCGACGTGCACGACCCCAAGGCCTGGGAAGGCCAGGTGCACGTATCGGAGCCGGAGCGCGCCGCATGGCGCGCATTGCTCGACCTGGGGCTGAAAGACAGTTTCCGGCTGTTCGAGCAGCCCGAGAAGATCTACTCCTGGTGGGACTACCGCATGCTGGGCTTTCGCCGCAACGCCGGATTGCGCATCGACCACATTCTGCTCTCGGCGCAGCTCGCCGCACGCTGCACCGGCTCCACCATAGACAAGACCCCGCGCAGGCTGGAGCGCCCGTCCGATCACGCGCCGGCGCTGGTCGAGCTGCGCCGCGCGTAGGGCCGCGGCCGTACAATGCCCGCATGGATCCGGCGGGCGCGATCGGCAAGCTCGGCTTCCGGCGCTGGTACGAACGCCAGCTCTACGCGTGCCACGCCTGGCTCGTCGCGTGCCTGCTGTGCGCAGCGGCGCTGCTCGCACTGGTCGAGGCCCTCGACCTGCGGGAGTTCAGCCTCAATACGGTGCTCGTGGTTGCCACCGCGTGCGCGGCTGGCGTCATCGCCATGTACTCGCTGGGCCGGTACTTGAGCCTGCTGATGCGGGCCCAGCACCTGAGCGAGCGCTCGACCTGCAAGCGCTGCGGCACCTATGGCCGCTATCGGCTGGTCGGGGCAACCCCCAATTCGATGACCGTGAGCTGTCGCCAGTGCAACGCCGAATGGACGATCGAGTAGCGCCTAGTCGATGCGCTCGTACGCCGGCAGGGTGAGGAACTCGACGTAGTTGTCGTCGGACGTGATCTTCTCGAACAGCGCGGCGCTCTCAGAGTAGTTGCCCGCAGCCCACGCTTCCTCGCCGACGTATTGCCGCACCCTGGGCAGTTCTTCGGCGAGCAGGTGCCGGAACAGCGACTTGGTGACGCGCCGGCCGTCCTCGAGCTTGCCTTTTTCGCTGCGGATCCATTGCCATATCTGCGAGCGCGAGATCTCGGCCGTGGCCGCGTCTTCCATCAGGTTGAACACCGGCACGCAGCCGTTGCCGGCAAGCCAGGCACCCAGGTACTGGATGCCCACCGAGATGTTGTTGCGCATTCCGGCTTCGGTGATCGGCGCCTCGGGACGGAAGTCGAGCAGGTCCTTGGCGGTCACCTTCACGTCCGGACGCTGCTTGTCGTACTGGTTGGGCGTCGGCATGTGCTCATCGAAGACCGCCTTCGCCACCGGCACGAGGCCCGGGTGGGCGACCCAGGTGCCGTCGCAGCCGTCGATCACTTCGCGCAGCTTGTCCTGGCGCACCTTCTCGATCGCCGCGTCGTTCGCCTTGGCGTCGTT
>JAOUGZ010000577.1 GCA_029865405.1 Betaproteobacteria bacterium | reverse complement strand
TTCGAGCTCCTGAAGCACATGGACTTCCCCGACCCGCTCGACCTGTACCTGAAGGTCAACAGCGGCATGAACCGGCTCGGCTTCGGCGTGGATGACCTGCGCCGCATGTACAACACGCTGCGCATGCACCCGAAGGTCGGCAGCATCACGTTGATGACGCACTTCGCCGATGCCGAGGGGCCGGGCGGGGTGCACGACCAGCTGCGCTGGTTCAACGAGCTCGTGCAGCCCTTCGAAACCGCGCGTTCGCTTGCCAATTCGGCGGCGCTGCTGCGCTTCAAGGAGGCGCGAGAGGGCTGGGTGCGCCCGGGAATCATGCTCTACGGCTGCTCGCCGTTTCCCGACTGGAGCGCGGCCGAGATCGGCCTCGAGCCGGCGATGACGCTCAGCTCCGAGCTGATCGCGGTGCAGAACCTGGGGCCGGGCGAGCGCGTGGGCTACGGCTTCACCTTCGAGGCAAAGGAGCCGATGACGCTCGGCGTGGTGGCCTGCGGCTACGCCGACGGCTATCCGCGGCACGCGCCGACCGGTACCCCGGTGCTGGTGAAAGGCCGGCGTACACGGGTCATCGGGCGCGTGTCGATGGACATGCTGTGCGTGGACATCACCGACATCGACGAAGCCTACATCGGCTCACCGGTCACGCTGTGGGGCGAAGGGTTGCCGGCGGACGAGGTGGCGGCCGCGGCCGGCACGGTGAGCTACGAGCTGCTGTGCGCCCTGGCGCCGCGCGTGCCGGTGCAGGAGATCGCCTGATGGCCAAGGCCAAGTCGGTCTTCGTCTGCGCCGAATGCGGCGCCACCGCGCTGAAGTGGATGGGCATGTGCCCGTCGTGCGGCGAGGCCGGCACCCTGAGCGAGCAGGCGGCCGAGCGCGGCGCGCGCAGCGGCCGCGACGCCGGTCCGGCGGCGACCCCTGTGCCGCTCGCCCAGATCGAGGCGCGCGAGGTCGAGCGCGTGGCCACGGGCCTCGCCGAGCTCGACCGCGTGCTCGGCGGCGGCCTCGTAGCCGGGCAGGTGACGCTGATCGGCGGCGATCCCGGCATTGGCAAATCGACGCTCCTGCTGCAGGCGCTCGCGGCGCTCGGCGGCGAGCGCAAGGTGCTGTACGTATCGGGCGAGGAGTCGGCCGAGCAGGTGGCGCTGCGCGCGCGGCGCCTGGGCGTCGGCACCGCCGGCGTCGGCCTGCTCGCCGAGATCCAGCTCGAGCGCGTGCTCGGCGCGCTGCAGGCGGCGCGACCCGAGGTGGCCGTGGTGGACTCGATCCAGACGCTGTGGTCGGACACCCTGCAGTCGGCGCCCGGGTCGGTGGCGCAGGTGCGCGAATGCGCCGCGCAGCTCACGCGCCACGCGAAGAAGGCGGGCACGGCGCTGTTCATCGTCGGCCACGTCACCAAGGAAGGCGCGATCGCGGGTCCGCGCGTGCTCGAGCACATCGTCGACACGGTGCTGTACTTCGAGGGCGACCCGCACTCGGCGTTCCGCCTGGTGCGCGCCGTGAAGAACCGTTTCGGCGCGGTGAACGAGCTGGGCGTGTTCGCCATGACCGACGCGGGCCTGCGCGGCGTGAGCAACCCCTCGGCGCTGTTTCTGCAGCGCCACGAAAAGGACGTCGCCGGCTCGTGCGTGCTCGCCACGCTGGAGGGTACGCGCCCGCTCCTCGTGGAAATCCAGGCGCTGGTGGACGCGGCGCACGCGCCCAACCCGCGACGCCTGACGGTGGGGCTGGAGCAGAACCGCCTGGCGATGCTGCTCGCGGTGCTGCACCGGCACGCAGGCATCGCCACCATGGACCAGGACGTGTTCGTGAACGCGGTCGGCGGCGTGCGCATCGGCGAGCCGGCGGCCGACCTGGCGGCGGCCCTCGCCATCGTCTCCTCGCTCACCGACCGGCCGATCCCGGGCAAGCTCCTCGCCTTCGGCGAAGTCGGGCTGGCGGGCGAGGTGCGCCCGGCGCCGCGCGGTCAGGACCGGCTGAAGGAGGCGGCGAAGCTCGGCTTCGAGCGCGCCATCGTGCCGAAGGCGAACGCGCCCAAGGGCAAGATCGCCGGGCTCGAGGTCATCGCGGTCGAGCGCGTGGACCAGGCGGTGCGGCTGCTGCGGGAGCTTTGACTACACGGGCGGCGGGTTGCGCTCGCCGTAGATAGCGCGCTGGTGCCAGTAGGGATAGGCGAGGGGAACCGCGCTCGCCGCGTCGAGCTTCGCGACCTGCGCCGGCGTCAGATTCCAGCCCACGGCGCCGAGGTTCTGCCGCAGCTGCTCTTCGTTGCGCGCGCCGATGATCACTGATGCCACAGTGGGCCTTTGCAGCAGCCAGTTGAGGGCCACTTGCGCCAAGGATTTTCCCGTCTCGGCGGCGGCTTCGTCCAGTGCGTCGACGACGCGATGGAGGTACGCCTCGGCAACCTGCGGGCCGCGCTCGTGGGTGTGCGGCGAGGCGAGCCGCGTGCTCCCGGGCACCGGCTGGCCGCGGCGGTATTTGCCGCCCAGCCGGCCCCAGGCGAGCGGGCTCCACACCACCGTGCCGACGCGCTGGTCGAGGGCCAATGGCATCAGCTCCCATTCGTAGTCGCGACCGACGAGCGAGTAGTAGGCCTGGTGCGCGACATGGCGCGCGAGGCCGTATTTCTCCGACACCGCGAGCGACTTCATCAG
>JAOUGZ010000082.1 GCA_029865405.1 Betaproteobacteria bacterium | reverse complement strand
CGGCCGCATCTGGATCCGCGTGTTCCCGGACAAGCCGATCTCGCAGAAGCCCGCGGAGGTGCGCATGGGCAACGGCAAGGGCAATCCGGAATACTTCGTGTGCGAGATCCAGCCCGGCAAGATCATTTACGAGATGGACGGCGTCGATGCGGTGATCGCCAAGGAGGCGTTCGCGCTGGCGTCCGCCAAGCTGCCGTTCAAGACCATCGTCGTCCACCGGATGCTGGGGTAGAGCATGAAGACGAGCGAACTTCGCGCCAAGAACGGTGACGAGCTGAAAAAGGAGCTGAACGACCTGCTCAAGGCGCAGTTCGGCCTGCGCATGCAGCTCGCCACCCAGCAGCTCGGCAACACCAGCCAGATCAAGAAGGTGCGCCGCGACATCGCGCGCGTGCGTACCCTGATGAAGGAGAAGGCGAGCCAATGAACCAGCCAGCGACGCAAGAGCCGCAGGCCACCCGCACCCGCACCCTCATCGGGCGCGTCGTCAGCGACCGGATGCAGAAGACCGTGACCGTGCTGGTGCAGCGCCGGGTGAAGCACCCGGTGGTGGGCAAGACCATCACGCTGTCGAAGAAGTACCACGCCCACGTCGAGAATGACGAGGCCAAGCAGGGCGACCTGGTCGAGATCGCCGAATGCCGCCCCATTTCGCGCACCAAGTCGTGGAAAGTGACGCGCCTGATCGAGAAGTCGAAAGCCGTTTAGCATTGCCCTGGGTGGCGGATTCACGCTAGAATTCGCGCCTTTTCGCCCCGTACGGGGTCCAAAACTGCCCGCGCCGAGTCGCGCGGTGCAAGTTGGATGGAGAGTTACCGATGATTCAGATGCAGTCGATACTGGACGTGGCCGACAACACGGGTGCGCGCTCGGTCATGTGCATCAAGGTGCTGGGCGGCTCCAAGCGCCGCTACGCCAGCATCGGCGACGTCATCAAGGTCAGCGTCAAGGACGCGGCGCCGCGCGGGCGCGTGAAGAAGGGCGAGATCTACGACGCCGTCGTCGTGCGCACCGCCAAGGGCGTGCGCCGCGCGGACGGCTCGCTGATCCGCTTCGACAGCAACGCCGCGGTGCTGCTCACGCCCAAGCTTGAGCCGATCGGCACGCGCATCTTCGGGCCGGTGACGCGCGAGCTGCGCACCGAGCGTTTCATGAAGATCGTGTCGCTCGCCCCCGAGGTCCTCTGAGCGTCCGTCACAGGAAGAAAGCCATGCACCGCATTCGCAAAGGCGACGAGGTCGTCGTCATTACCGGCCGGGACAAAGGCAAGCGCGGCACTGTGTTGCGCCGCGTGAACGCCGAGTTCCTGGTGATCGAGGGAGTGAACCGCGTCAAGAAGCACATGCGGCCAAATCCGATGAAGGGCGTCACGGGCGGCATCGTCGACAAGGACATGCCGATCCACGTGTCGAACATCGCACTGTTCAATCCCGCGACGCAGAAGGCCGACCGCGTCGGTTTCAAGCAGCTGCAGGACGGGCGCAAGGTGCGGGTTTTCAAGTCGAACGGCGAGCAGGTCGACGCATAAGGTGACACAGATGGCGAAGGACAAGAACCCGGACAAGAACCCGAAAGCGAGAGGCGAGACGCCCGCCAAGGCCCAGGACCGACCGGCGGCGGAAAAGCCGTCGAAGGCGGCCAAGGCCGAGGCGAAGCCCGTCGAGAAGCCGGCAAAGCCGGCGCGCCCCGCGCTGCCCGTGCCGCCGGCACGCCTCGCGCTGTACTACCGCGAGAAAGTGGTGCCGGAGCTGGTGACGAAGTTCGGCTACAAGACCAGCATGCAGGTGCCGCGCATCCGCAAGATCACGCTCAACATGGGCGTGGGCGAGGCCGTGGGCGACAAGAAGACGCTCGACAACGCGGTGGCGGACATGGCGAAGATCGCCGGCCAGAAGCCGGTGGTGACCAAGGCGCGCCGCTCGATCGCCAACTTCAAGCTGCGCGCCGGCTACCCGATCGGCTGCATGGTGACCCTGCGCGGCGCGCGCATGTACGAATTCCTCGACCGTCTGGTCAATATCGCCATTCCCCGCATCCGCGATTTCCGCGGCATTTCGAGCCGCGCCTTCGACGGCCGGGGCAACTACAGCCTGGGCGTGCGGGAGCAGATCATCTTCCCGGAGATCGAGTACGACAAGATCGATGCGCTCCGGGGCATGAACATCGCCATTACCACGACGGCGAAGACGGACGACGAGGCGAAGGCTCTGCTCGCCGCGTTCCGCTTCCCGTTCAAGCACTGAGGGACCCGCACATGGCCAAACTTTCCGTCAAACTTCGCGACCAGAAGCGCCGCCAGACCGTGGCCAAGTTCAAGGTCCGCCGCCAGGCGCTGCTCGAACTGATCCGCGATCCGAGAACGCAGGACGAGGACCGGGAAGCCGCGCGCGAGAAGCTGCAGAAGCTGCCGCGCGACGCCTCGCCGACGCGTCTGCGCAATCGCTGCGCGATCACGGGACGCCCGCGCGGCGTCTACCGGAAGTTCGGCCTCGGGCGCAACAAGCTGCGCGATCTCGCGATGCGCGGCGAAGTGCCCGGCGTGATCAAGGCGAGCTGGTAAGGAGACCCGCGCATGAGCATGACCGATCCGATCGCCGACATGCTGACCCGCATCCGCAACGCCCAGATGGTGGGGCATACGGAGGTCAGCATGCCCTGCTCGACACTCAAGGTTTCGATCGCCAAGGTGCTGAAGGACGAGGGCTACATCGAGGACTTCGCGGTGAGCGAAGACGCGTCCATGAAGCAGCTGCGCATCGGCCTCAAGTACTACGCCGGCCGGCCGGTGATCGAGCGCCTGGAACGCGTGTCCAAGCCCGGATTGCGCGTCTACAAGGGGCGCGACGATATTCCGCGCGTCATGAACGGTCTGGGCGTGGCCATCGTGTCGACGTCGCGCGGCGTGATGACGGACCGCAAGGCGCGCGCCGACGGCGTGGGCGGCGAAGTGCTCTGCATCGTGGCGTAAGGAGATAGCCATGTCCCGCATCGCCAAGTATCCGATTCCGCTGCCCAAGGGCGTCGACGTGACGCTCGCCGCCGGCACCATCTCGGTGAAGGGCCCGCTCGGCACCATGGCGCGGCCGCTGGATCCGAACGTCGGCATCCAGAAGGAAGGCGAGACCCTGGTGTGCAAGGCGCTCGGCAACTCGCACCATGCCACGGCCATGTCGGGCACGCTGCGCGCGCTGGTCGCCAACATGGTCACCGGCGTGACCAAGGGCTTCGAGAAGAAGCTCGCGCTGGTCGGCGTCGGCTACCGCGCGCAGGCGCAGGGCGACAAGCTGAACCTGTCGGTCGGGTTCTCGCACCCGGTGGTGCACCAGATGCCCAAGGGCGTGAAGGTGGCGACGCCGACGCAGACCGAGGTGGTGGTGAGCGGCATCGACAAGCAGCTCGTCGGCCAGATCGCGGCGGAGATTCGCGACACCAAGCCGCCCGAGCCCTACAAGGGCAAGGGTGTGCGCTACGTCAACGAAGTGGTCGTCTTGAAAGAGACGAAGAAGAAGTAGCGGAGCCCAGACATGCGAGACAAGACCCAAGCCCGAGTGCGCCGCGCGCGCCAGACGCGCCTCAAGATCCGCGAGATCGGGGCGGTACGCCTGACGGTGCATCGCACCAACAGCCACATCTACGCGCAGCTCACCTCCAGCGCCGGCGAAAAGGTGCTGGCGTCGGCCTCGACGCTGGAGAAGGAAGTGCGCGAGCAGGTCAAGAACGGCGGCAACCGCAAGGCTGCCGAAGCCGTGGGCGCGCGCATCGCGCAGAAGGCCAAGCAGGTTGGCATCGAATCCGTCGCGTTCGACCGCGCTGGATACCGCTTTCACGGGCGCGTGAAGGCGCTCGCCGAGGCCGCGCGCGCCGGCGGACTCAAGTTCTAAGGACACGCCATGGCAAAAATGAAGCCCAGGATGCAGCAAAGCGAGGAACGCAGCGACGGCCTGCGTGAGAAGATGGTGTCGGTCAATCGCGTCACCAAGGTCGTGAAGGGCGGGCGCGTGCTCGGCTTCGCCGCGCTCACGGTAGTCGGCGACGGCGACGGCGGCATCGGCATGGGCAAAGGCAAGGCGCGCGAAGTGCCGGTGGCGGTGCAAAAGGCCATGGAAGAGGCGCGCCGCAAGCTCTTCAAGGTCAAGCTCAAGAACGGCACCCTGCACCACGCCGTGATCGGGCATCACGGCGCGGCCACCGTGCTGATGCAGCCGGCGCACGAGGGCACGGGCATCATCGCCGGCGGCCCGATGCGCGCGGTGTTCGAGGTCATGGGCGTGACCAACATCCTGGCGAAATGCTTCGGCTCGACCAATCCCTACAACGTGGTGCGCGCGACGCTGCAGGGCCTGCAGGCGATGAACACGCCCGCGGAAATCGCCGCCAAGCGCGGCAAGACAGTCGAGTACATCACCTCCTAGGGGCGGCCATGGCAGACAACAAGATCAGGGTGAAGCTGCTCAAGAGCACGGCCGGCTGCGACATGGATCACCGCGCCACGGTGCGCGGCCTCGGGCTGAGGAAGATCCGCCAGACGGTGGAGCTTGTGGACACGCCGTCGGTGCGCGGCATGATCGAGAAGGTTTCCTACCTCGTGCGGGTGGAGGAATAGGCACATGCGCTTGAACACACTCAAACCGGCTGCGGGCGCGAAGAAATCGAGGCACCGCGTCGGCCGCGGCGTCGGCTCGGGCTGGGGCAAGACCGCGGGCCGCGGGCACAAGGGCCAGCGCGCGCGCTCCGGCGGTTATCACAAGGTCGGCTTCGAAGGCGGCCAGATGCCGCTGCACCGGCGCCTGCCCAAGCGCGGCTTCGCCTCGCCCACGCGCACGCATTCGGCGGAAGTCCGCCTGTCGGAGCTGCAGGGCATGATGGCCGGGGACATCGACCTCGGCGCGCTCAAGGCGCAGGGCATCGTGCCGAAGGAGGCGCGGACCGCCAAGGTCATCCTGTCCGGGAAGCTCACGCGCAGCGTCACGCTGAAAGGCGTGAAGGCGAGCAAGGGCGCGCGCGCCGCGATCGAGGCGGCCGGCGGCAAGGTCGAGGACGCCGCCCCCGCGGCGCGGCCGGCCGAGGGCTGAGGCTTTGGCGACCACGCTGCCTGCCGCTGGCAAGGCCGGGCGCTACGGCGACCTGAAGCGGCGCCTGCTGTTCCTGCTGGGCGCACTGGTCGTGTTCCGCATCGGCGCGCACATCCCGGTGCCCGGGATCGATCCCAACGTGCTCGCCGACCTGTTCAAGAGCCAGCAGGGCGGCATCCTGGGCATGTTCAACATGTTCTCGGGCGGCGCGTTGTCGCGCTTCACCATCTTTGCGCTCGGCATCATGCCGTACATCTCGGCGTCGATCATCATGCAGCTGATGACCGCGGTGAGCCCGCATCTGGAGCAGCTGCGCAAGGAAGGCGAGTCGGGGCGCCGCAAGATTACCCAGTACACGCGCTACGGCACCCTGCTGCTGGCGCTGTTCCAGGGAACCGGAATCTCCGTGGCGCTGGAATCGCAGGCCGGGCTGGTGCTCGATCCGGGCCTCATGTTCCGGGTGACGACGGTGACCACGCTGGTCACGGGGACCATGTTCCTGATGTGGCTCGGCGAACAGATCACCGAGCGCGGCCTCGGCAACGGCATCTCCATCATCATTTTCGCGGGCATCGCGGCCGGCCTGCCGCAGGCGATCGCCGGCACGCTGGAGCTGGTGCGCACCGGCGCGATGCATCCGCTGACCGCGCTGCTCATCGCGGCCGCGGTTCTGGTGGTCACGGCGGTGGTGGTATTCGTGGAGCGGGGCCAGCGCAAGATCCTGGTCAATTACGCCAAGCGCCAGGTGGGAAATCGCGTCTACGGCGGCCAGAGCTCGCACCTGCCCTTCAAGCTCAACATGGCGGGCGTGATTCCGCCGATCTTCGCCTCCTCGCTGATCCTTTTCCCGGCGACGCTGCTCGGCTGGTTCGGCGCCGCCGAAGGCATGATCTGGCTGCGCGACATCGCCGGCACGCTGACGCCGGGGCAGCCGATCTACGTGCTGCTGTACGCCGGGCTGATCATCTTCTTCTGCTTCTTCTATACGGCGCTGCAGTACAACCCGAAGGAGACGGCGGACAACCTGAAGAAGTCCGGCGCCTTCGTGCCGGGCATCCGCCCCGGCGAGCAGACCTCGCGCTACCTGGAGAAGATCCTGACGCGCCTCACGCTCGCCGGCGCGATCTACGTGACGCTGGTCTGCCTGCTGCCCGAATTCCTCATCCTGCGCTGGAACGTGCCGTTCTATTTCGGCGGCACCTCGCTGCTGATCATCGTCGTGGTGACGATGGACTTCATGTCGCAGGTGCAGGCCTACGTCATGACGCACCAGTACGAGAGCCTGCTGCGCAAGGCGAACTTCAAGGGCGGGCTGCCGGTCCGCTGACCGCGCCGCGAGAGACAAGGAGCCACGACATGAAAGTGATGGCATCGGTGAAGAAGATCTGCCGCAAATGCAAGATCGTGCGGCGCAAGCGCGTGGTGCGCGTCATCTGCACGGATCCGCGCCACAAGCAGCGTCAGGGTTGATAACGCCTTGACGAAACAGGTATAATTTCAGGTTTCCCCGGGACCCCCCATGGCACGCATTGCAGGCATCAACATCCCGAACCACCAGCATGCCGAAATCGCGTTGACGGCGATTTTCGGCATCGGCCGCGCGCGCGCGCAGGCGCTGTGCGCCGCGGCGGGCGTGGAGCGCAGCCGCAAGATCAAGGACCTGAGCGACGCCGAGATGGAGCGGCTGCGCGAGCAGGTCACGCGCCTCTCGCTCGAGGGCGATCTGCGGCGCGAGGTATCCATGTCGATCAAGCGGCTGATGGATCTGGGCTGCTACCGCGGCATGCGCCACCGCAAGGGCCTGCCGGTGCGCGGGCAGCGCACGCGCACCAACGCGCGCACGCGCAAGGGACCGCGCAAGGCCGCGATCAAGCTGAACGTGCCGGCCGGCAAGGCCGCGTAACCGGGAATCGAGACCATGGCCACCCGCACCAGCCCCTCCCAGCAGCAGTTGCAGCAGACGGCGTCCGCGCGCGCGCGCAAGAAGGTCAAGAAGAACGTGGCCGAAGGCATCGCGCACGTGCACGCCTCCTTCAACAACACCATCGTCACCATCACCGACCGCCAGGGCAACACGCTCGCCTGGGCCACCTCGGGCAACGCCGGCTTCAAGGGCTCGCGCAAGTCGACGCCGTTCGCGGCGCAGGTCGCTGCCGAGCGCGCCGGGCGCGCGGCGCAGGAGTGCGGCGTGAAGAACATCGAAGTGCGCATCAAGGGTCCGGGACCCGGCCGCGAGTCCGCGGTGCGCGCGCTCAACGCGATCGGCCTGAAGATCGGCAGCATCGCGGACGTGACCCCGGTTCCGCACAACGGCTGCCGCGCGCCCAAGCGCCGGCGCGTCTAAGAGCTTAGGCAAGGAGAACGCATGGCCAGAGATCTCGGCCCCAAGTGCCGCCAGTGCCGCAGGGAGGGCGAAAAGCTCTTCCTCAAGGGCGAAAAATGCTTCACCGACCGCTGCGCGGTCGAGCGGCGCAGTTACGCCCCGGGGCAGCACGGGCAAAAGAGCGGCAGCCGCATGTCGGATTTCGGCAAGCAGCTGCGTGAGAAGCAGAAACTGCGCCGCACCTACGGCGTGCTCGAGCGCCAGTTCCGCAATACCTATGCCGAGGCGGCAAGCTCCAAGGGCGTCACCGGCGAGCGGTTGCTGCAGCTCCTGGAAACGCGCCTGGACAACATCGCCTACCGCATGGGATTCGGCGCCTCGCGCACCGAGGCGCGCCAGGTGGTGCGCCACAACGGCATCCAGGTCAACGGCAAGCGCGTCAACATTCCGTCCTACCAGGTGCGCCCGGGGGACGTGATCGAGGTGGCGGGCAAAGCGAAGGCGCAGCTGCGCGTGAAGGCGGCGAGCGAAGCCGCCGAGGGTCGCGGTTTCCCCGAGTGGCTCGAAGTGGACGCGAAGGCGCTCAAGGGCACCTTCAAGTCCATGCCGGCGCGCGCCGACCTGCCTTCCACGGTCAACGAAAGTCTGATCATCGAGTTGTATTCGAAGTAACGGGAAAACACGAACATGCCGCAATCCGGATTTCTCAAGCCGCGCATCGTCGACGTACAGAACCTGTCGCCCTCGCACGCCAAGGTCACCATGGAGCCGTTCGAGCGCGGCTACGGCCACACGCTCGGCAACGCGCTGCGCCGCGTGCTGCTGTCCTCCATGCCGGGCTATGCCCCCACCGAAGTGCAGATCGCCGGCGTGGTGCACGAGTACTCGACCATGGATGGCGTGGGCGAGGACGTCGTCGACATCCTGCTCAATCTCAAGGGCATCGTCTTCCGTCTGCACAACCGCCAGGAAGCGATCCTCAGCCTGAAGAAAAAGGGCGAGGGCCCCGTGATCGCTGCGGACATCGAGCCGTCGCACGACGTCGAGATCGTCAACCCGGCGCACGTCATCGCCCACCTGTCCGCCACGGGCAAGCTGGAGATGCAGATCAAGGTGGAAGCGGGGCGCGGCTACGTGCCGGGCAACATGCGCTTCCTGCCGGAAGAGACCAAGGGCATCGGGCGCATCATCCTCGATGCGTCGTTCAGCCCCGTGCGCCGGATATCCTATGCCGTGGAATCGGCGCGCGTCGAGCAGCGCACCGACCTCGACAAGCTGATCATGGACATCGAGACCAACGGCTCGATCGAGCCCGAGGAGGCGATCCGTTACGCGGCGCGCGTCCTGGTCGACCAGCTGTCGGTGTTCGCGCAGCTGGAAGGCACGGCACTGCCCACGGAGGCGCCCAAGTCGCCGACCGTCGACCCGATCCTGCTGCGCCCGGTGGACGACCTGGAGCTCACGGTGCGCTCGGCGAACTGCCTCAAGGCCGAGAACATCTACTACATCGGCGACCTGATCCAGAGGAGCGAAACCGAGCTGCTGAAGACGCCGAATCTGGGCCGCAAGTCGCTCAACGAGATCAAGGAAGTGCTCGCCTCGCGCGGGCTGACCCTGGGCATGAAGCTGGAGAACTG
>JAOUGZ010000081.1 GCA_029865405.1 Betaproteobacteria bacterium | reverse complement strand
AGTGCTTCGGCGAGATGGCCTACCTGTCCAAGGAAGAGCAATTGCGCGGCGCCGACGTCACGGTGATGGACGAATCGAAGATCATCTCGGTGCCGACGCAGAAGCTCACGCAGGCCTCGGACGCCTGCCGCTACAAGTTCGACCGCGCCTTCATGGAGATCCTGGTCGAGCGCCTGACCATGGCCAACGCCCGGCTCTCGGGCGTCTAGGAAGGGGTTACGGGGGAACCTGGGTTCCCCTTGTTCCCTTCGGTCAAGCCTGCTGCTTGACGCTCTCGAGCAGCTTCTGCAGTTCCCCGGACAGGTACATCTCGCGCACGATGTCCGCGCCGCCGACGAATTCGCCGTTGACGTAGAGCTGCGGGATGGTCGGCCAGTTGGCGTATTCCTTGATGCCCTGGCGGATCTCGGGGTCGGCAAGCACGTTGACAGTGGCGAAGCTCGTGACGCCGCAGGCCTGCAGCGCCTGCACCGTCATCGCCGAGAAGCCGCATTGCGGCATCTGCGGCGTGCCCTTCATGTAAAGCACCACCGGGTTGCGGGTAACGAGTTCTTTGATTCGCTGTTGGGTGTCCATGGTCATGATTTTAGTCCTCCGCCCGAGACCCGGGCAATGCCGGCAAGATCGGGCCAGGTGCGCACGCCTTCAAGACCCGCCTCGCGGAGCAGGTTTCTGACCGCGGCGTCCTGGCCCAGGCCGTGCTCGAGCAGCAGCCGGCCGCCCGGGTTCAGGTGCGCAGGCGCGCCGACGACGATCTGGCGAATCGAATCAAGGCCATCGGCCCCGCCGACCAGCGCCGAGCGCGGCTCGAAGCGCACATCCCCTTCGCGCAGGTGCGGATCACCCTCACGGACATAAGGGGGATTCGAGACCACGACGTCGAAACGCTCCCCGGCCACCGGATCGAACCACGAGCCATGGCGGTACTCGACCGCCAGGCCGAGCTTGACGGCGTTTCTTTGCGCGACCGCGAGGGCCGCGGCACTACGTTCCACCGCCACGACGCGCGCGCTCGGCCGGTGGCGCTTCAGCGCCAGGGCGATCGCGCCCGAGCCGGTACCGAGCTCCAGCACGGAGGCGGGTTTGGCGCGCAGCGCGAGCTCCACGAGCAGCTCGGTCTCGGGCCGCGGGATGAGGACGGCAGAATTGACCGCGAGCGGCAGGCCGTAGAACTCCTTCACGCCGAGGACGTAGGCAATGGGCTCGCCGCGCGCGCGGCGTGCGGCGTAGTCGCTGAATAGCGCCGCGGCCTCCGCGGGCAGCTCGCGCTCCGGATGCGCGAGCACGCTCGCCTCGGAAAAGCCGGTGGCCGCGGCGAGCAGGAGCCGCGCCTCGCGCGGCTCCAGCGCGCCGAGCGCCTCCCGCACCCTCAAGCCGCCTCTTCGGCGAGCTGCGCCAGCTGCTCGGCCTGGTGCTCCGCGGCGAGCGCATCGAGCAGCTCGTCGAGCTCGCCGTCCATGATGCGGTCGATCTTGTACAGCGTGAGGTTGATGCGGTGGTCGGTCACGCGCCCCTGCGGGAAGTTGTAGGTGCGGATGCGCTCCGAGCGGTCGCCCGAGCCGACCAGCGACTTTCGCGCCGAGGCGGTCTTCGCCTGCTGCTCGCGCGTCTGCTGGTCCTTGATGCGCGCGGCGAGCACGCCGAGCGCCTTCTCGCGGTTCTTGTGCTGCGAGCGCGAGTCCTGGCACTCCACCACGATGCCGGTCGGCAGATGGGTGACGCGGATCGCCGATTCGGTCTTGTTCACGTGCTGGCCGCCCGCACCCGAGGCGCGGAAGGTGTCGATGCGCAGCTCGGCCGGGTTGAGCACCACGTCGTCCAGCGCCTGCGCCTCCGGCAGCACCGCCACCGTGCAGGCCGAGGTGTGGATGCGGCCCTGCGCCTCGGTCGCGGGCACGCGCTGCACGCGGTGCGCACCCGACTCGAACTTGAGGCGCGAGTAGGCGCCCTGGGCGCCGATGCGCACGATCACCTCCTTGTAGCCGCCAAGCTCCGACGGGCTCTCGGAGATGAGCTCCACCGGCCAGCCCTGGCGCTCGGCGTAGCGCGTATACATGCGCAGCAGGTCGCCGGCGAACAGCCCCGACTCGTCGCCGCCGGTGCCGGCTCGCACTTCGAGAAAGATGCTGCGCTCGTCGTTCGGGTCGCGGGGCAGGAGCTGCTTTTGCAGCTCGCCTTCCAGGCGCGCCATCTCGGCGCGCGCGCCTTTGAGCTCCTCGTCGGCGAAGCCCTTCATGGCAGCATCGCCCGCCATGTCGTGCGCGGCCTGCGCGTCGGCCTCGGCCAGGCGATAGCGCGCGTAGAGCGCGGCCAGGCCCGACGCCTCGGCGTACTCGCGCGACAGGTTGCGGAACTGGTCGAGATCGCGCGTCGCGTTCTCGGCGGCGAGCAGGCCGTTCAGCTCCTCCAGGCGCACGAGCGTGCGCTCGAGCTTGGCGCGCAGCGACGGCTTCACCGCGAGCCGTACAGGCGTTCGATGAGCGCCGCCAGCGCCCGGCGCTCGTCGTCCGCGGATTCGTTCAGCGCCTGCGTGGGCGCGTGCAGCAGCTTGTTGGTGAGTCCCTGCGACAGGGCTTCGAGCACCGCCTTGGGGTCGTCGCCGCGCTGCAGGTGCCTGAGCGCGCGCTCGAGCTCGTGCCGGCGCGCGGCCTCGCCCTGCTCGCGCAGCTGGCGGATGAGCGGCACCGAGGCGCGTGCGGCCATCCAGTGCATGAACTGCCCGACCTGGGTCTCGATGATGGCGTCGGCCTGCTCCAGCGCCGCGCGGCGCGCATCGAGGTTGCCCTGCACGATGGCGTGCAGGTCGTCCAGCGTATACAGAAACACGTCGTCGAGCTCCGCCACCTCGGCTTCGATGTCGCGCGGCACCGCGAGGTCCACCATGAACATCGGCCGGTGCCTGCGCGCGCGCAGCGCCCGCTCCACCAGCCCCTTGCCGAGAATGGGCAGCGACGAGGCCGTGCAGGACACGACGATGTCGTAGTCCTGCAGGTGATCGGCCAGCTGGCGCAGCTCGACCGCGTACCCGGCAAAGCGGTGCGCGAGCGATTGCGCGCGCTCCAGGGTGCGGTTGGCCACTGCGATGCGCGCCGGTGCCTGCGCCGCGAAGTGCGTGGCGCAGAGCTCGATCATCTCGCCCGCGCCGATGAACAGCACCTTTTGCTCCCTCAGGCTGGGGAAGATGCGCGCCGCGAGCTTCACCGCCGCCGCCGCCATGGAGACGCTGCTGGCGCCGATCTGCGTGGTGCTGCGCACCTCCTTGGCCACGGCGAAGGTGCGCTGAAAGAGCTTGTGCAGCACCGTGCCGAGCGTGCCCGCGGCCTGCGCGGTGCGCACCGCGTCCTTCATCTGCCCGAGGATCTGCGGCTCGCCGATCACCATCGAGTCCAGGCCCGCGGCGACGCGGAAGGTGTGGCGCACCGCGCGGTCCTGCGGCAGCGTATAGAGGTAGGGCTGCAGCTCGCCGGGCTGCAGGCTGTGGTAGCGCGCGAACCATTCGGCCGCGGCCTGCGGCTCGCCCGCCGAGAGGTACAGCTCGGTGCGGTTGCAGGTCGAGAGGATCGCGGCTTCCGCCGCGCGCTGGCCGCGCGTCAGCTCGCCGAGCGCATCGAACAGCTTTTCGACGTGGAACACCACGCGCTCGCGCACCGGCAGCGGCGCGGTGGTGTGGCTGAGGCCGAGGGCGAAGAGGGTCATTCGATCAACCGCCGCATTCTAACCGCGGGACTGGAGGCAGGGAAAAAAAGACCCCGCCGCAGCGGGGTCTGTGTACGAACGGCCCGGCGCTACTTGAGCTTGGTCGCCTCGATGTCGGCCTTGGCGCCAAAACCCACTTTGACCGGGAAGGAAATGTGGTGACCGCGGGTCGTGATGTTGTCGTCATGCACGGCGAAGCCGAAGTTGTAGACCTTGCCGACTTTCAGCGCCTTGTCGTCGGCGTTCGCCAGGTTCAGCGGCCGCGCCCACACCACTGTCCACATGCCGCCCTTCCACACGCCCTTGGCCTGCTTGTTGTCCGCCGCCGAGCCCTTGGCATCTTCCCCGCTCACCACGTACTCGGGAATCAGGTCGCCGTCCTGCCAGCCGGCGTTCGGATCGAACGGCACCGCGTTCTGCTCGCGCACCAGGGCCGTTGCGCCCTTGCGGATGTCTTCCTCGCGGAGCGCCTTCTTGCCGACCTTGCTTGCGTCGTACATGTACTTCGGCTGGTGCTTGTCCTTGTCTTCGTTCGAGCCGAACGGGTTCTTGCCGGCGTCGCCATTGCGGTACTCGAGCACGTAGAAATCGTCCGCCATGCCGACCGGGTTGGAGCGGTGCGCGCGCCATTGCATCAGATCGAGAATGGCGCCATCGGCCTTGAGCTTGTTGATTTCATCCAGGCTCTTGCCCTTGTCCCAGGAGGCCAGCGCGTCGGTGCGCGTCGCCGGCAGGTACTTGCGCACGTCGTTCTTCTTGATCGCCGCGAACATCGCATTTCCCTGCACCGTGGCTTTCGCCGGCAGGTTCGGCATGTCGCGAGAGCCGTCGTGGCAGGAAACCCAGCAACCCTGGGTCGCGAAGCCCGGCACCGAGCCGTCGTCGATCATGATGGAAAAGCGGTCTTCGTAGATCCCGGGCTGCTTGCCGTCCTGGACCACCTTGTCGAGCTTCGGGTAGCCGTACTGCTTCCACTGCTTGCCGTCGAAGCGCAGGAACGGGTGCGCCTCCCCCGGGTAGGGATTGCGCGTCTTCCACCGCGCGCGGAAATACGCGTTCTCGGCGTCGTAGGCGACCTGCACGCTCAGCTTGACGACGCCGTTCTTGCCCTCGACCGGCATCGGCTCGAGCTTGTTCGCCGTGACCAGCTTGTTGCCCAGCTTTTCTTCGGCGCCCTTATGGCACGTCGCACAAGCGACGTCCTTGGCGACCATCTTCGCGCCCGGGTGAGCGGAGCCGCGCAGCCACTGGTAGCTCGATTGTCCCGGCCAGAACAAGGTCAGCGAGCGGGACGGGACACTCTTCCAGTCGACCGTCGCAGGGTCGTCTGCCAGTACATGACCGGGGACAAGCGCCGCCATCCCGGCCGCCATCAACGTAGATCTGACATTGCTCATGGCAATCGCTCCTATTCGATTACAGGATTCCTCGTAATCGACTGTAGCCCGGCCATCGACGAGTGGATTGCGCTAGATCAAGCACATGCGGTGTGCCCTGAGGCGCCGGCCTCAGACCTCGTTCAAGGTCTTCTTCAGCAGCGGCAGGTCGACGCGGGGGAGATTGGTGGCCAAGGCCGGAATCGAACCAGCGACACACGGATTTTCAGTCCGCTGCTCTACCAACTGAGCTACTTGGCCTGCGGGAAAGAGCGCGGATTATAAAAGAAAAGGGGTCCATTTCGGACCCCTTTCCACGATGCGAAGGCCGGAAAACCGAGTTACATGTCCATCCCGCCCATGCCGCCCATGCCGCCCATGCCACCCATGTCGCCATGCCCATGGCCGCCGCCCTTCTTCTCCTCGACCATCTCCGCGACCATCGCGTCGGTGGTGAGCATCAGGCCGGCGACCGAGGAGGCGTTCTGCAGCGCGGTGCGCGCCACCTTGGTGGGATCGATCACGCCCATCTCCACCAGGTCGCCGTACTCGTCGGTCTGCGCGTTGAAGCCGTAGTTCACGCCCTTGCCTTCCATGATCTTGTTGAGGACCACGGACGGCTCGGCGCCGGCGTTGTCGACGATCTGGCGCGTCGGCTCCTCCAGTGCGCGCATCACGATCTTGATGCCGGCGTCCTGGTCGTGGTTTTCGCCCTTGAGCTTGCCTTCGAGCGCCTTCCTCGCGCGCAGGAACGCCACGCCGCCGCCGGGGACGATGCCCTCTTCCACGGCCGCGCGGGTCGCGTGCAGCGCGTCTTCGACGCGCGCCTTCTTCTCCTTCATCTCGACTTCGGTGGCCGCGCCGACCTTGATCAGCGCCACGCCGCCGGCGAGCTTCGCCACGCGCTCCTGGAGCTTTTCCTTGTCGTAGTCGCTGGTCGCCTCTTCAACCTGCACGCGGATCTGCTTGACGCGTCCCTCGATGTCCTTCTTCACGCCGGCGCCATCGATGATGGTGGTGTTTTCCTTGCCGGCCTCGATCTTCTTCGCCTTGCCGAGGTCCTTCAGCGTCGCGTTCTCCAGCTTCAGGCCGAGCTCTTCGCTGATCACCGTGCCGCCGGTGAGGATCGCCATGTCTTCCAGCATCGCCTTCCTGCGATCGCCGAAGCCCGGCGCCTTCACGGCCACGGTCTTGAGGATGCCGCGGATGTTGTTCACCACCAGGGTGGCGAGCGCCTCGCCTTCGACTTCCTCGGCGATGATCACCAGCGGCTTGCCCGATTTCGCCACCTGCTCGAGGATCGGCAGCAGCTCGCGGATCGAGCTGATCTTCTTGTCGTGCAGGAGCAGGTACGGGTCATCGAGCACCGCGATCTGCTTCTCGGGGTTGTTGATGAAGTAGGGCGACAGGTAGCCGCGGTCGAACTGCATGCCCTCGACGACTTCGAGCTCGTTCTGCAGGCTCTTGCCGTCCTCGACGGTGATCACGCCTTCCTTGCCGACCTTGTCCATGGCGTCGGCGATGATCTTGCCGATGTCGGAATCGGAGTTCGCCGAGATCGAGCCGACCTGGGCGATTTCTTTGGACGTCTTGCAGGGCTGCGAGATCTTCTTCAGCTCATCGGTGACCGCGATCACGGCCTTGTCGATGCCGCGCTTCAGGTCCATCGGATTCATGCCCGAGGCGACGAACTTCATGCCCTCGCGCACGATGGCTTGCGCCAGCACGGTGGCGGTGGTGGTGCCGTCGCCGGCGACGTCCGAGGTCTTGGAGGCGACTTCCTTCACCATCTGCGCGCCCATGTTCTCGAACTTGTCCTTCAGCTCGATTTCCTTGGCCACCGATACGCCGTCCTTGGTGACGGTGGGGGCGCCGAACGAGCGCTCGAGCACGACGTTGCGGCCCTTGGGGCCGAGGGTGACTTTGACGGCGTCGGCCAGGATGTTCATTCCATGGACCATCCGGGTGCGCGCGCTGTCGTGAAAGCGTACTTCTTTGGCAGGCATTGCGAATTCTCCTAGATCAGAAAAAGGTTCGTGTTGACGCTCAGGCGCCTTCGAGCACGCCCATGATGTCTTCCTCGCGCATCACGAGCAGCTCGTCGCCCTTCACCTTCACGGTCTGTCCGGAGTACTTGCCGAACAGCACTTTGTCTCCCACCTTGACGTCGAGCTGGATCAGCTTGCCGTCATCGGTCTTCTTGCCTTTGCCGACGGCCAGGACTTCGCCCTGGTCGGGTTTCTCGGCGGCCGTGTCGGGAATCACGATTCCAGACGCGGTCTTGCGCTCCTCGTCGATGCGCTTGACGATGACGCGATCATGAAGAGGACGGATCTTCATACAGGTCTCCAGACATTTATGTTGTAAGTCAATGGGTTGCAGTTGTGCAACCCGCCAAATACGAGAGGCTTGCTAGCACTCGCCTCAAGCGAGTGCTAATGATAGGGGCGTGGCTGGGCAAATACAAGGCCCCACCCGCTCCCCGCCTCTAAAATCCGCGCGTGATCCGTTTCTGCCGTCTGGCGCTTGCCGCCGTGCTGCTGGCGCTGCCGCCGAGCCTCGCCGCGGCGCGCGGGCTGCCCCGGCCGGTCGCCGAGGCGCTGCGCGCCGCCGGCGTCCCCGCCGCCAGCGTCGGCATCGTCGTGCAGGAGGCGGGCGCCCCCCAGGCGAGCCTGAGCCTGAACGCCGGCGTGCCGATGAACCCGGCCTCGGCGATGAAGCTCTTCACCACGCTGGCGGCGCTCGAGCTCCTCGGGCCGGCGTATCGGTGGAAGACCGAGGCCTACGCCGCCGGGCCCTTGCGCGACGGCGTGCTCGAGGGTGACCTGGTGCTGAAAGGCTACGGCGACCCGAAGCTCGACTACGAAAGCTTCTGGATGCTGCTGCGTGCGTTGCGCGGCAAGGGCCTGCGCGAGATCCGCGGCGACGTGCTGCTCGACCGCAGTTACTTCGCGCCGGTGGCGGGCGACCCCGGCGACTTCGACGGGGAGGCGCTCCGGCCCTACAACGTGCTCCCCGACGCGCTGCTCGTGCACTACAAGGCGGTGCGCTTCGCGTTCGTGCCGCAGGCCGACGGCGCGGGCGTGCGCATCTACGTCGAGCCGCGCCCGCCGGCGCTCGAGGTAACGAACAACCTGCGCCTGGCCGCCGGCGAGTGCGTAGAGGGCCGCGCCTTTCGCAGCCTGATCTCGCCCACTTTCGAAGCCGGGCCGCCGCCCCGCGCCGTCTTCAACGGCCGCTACCCGATCGCTTGCGGCGAGAAGGACCTGAACGTCGCCTTCCTGCCGTCCAACGAGCATGTGGCCGGCGCGCTGCGCGAGCTGTGGACGGAAATCGGCGGCGCCTGGACCGGGCGCGCGCGCGACGGCACGCCGCCCGAGGGCGCGCAGCTGCTGCACACGCACGAATCGGCGCCGCTCGCCGAGATCGTGCGCGACGTCAACAAGTTCTCCAACAACGTGATGGCGCGGCAGCTGTTTCTCACGCTTGCCACCTCGGCCAACGAGCCGCCGGCGCAGCTGCACCAGGCGCAGCAGGTGCTGCGGCATTGGCTCAACCTGAAAGGCATCGCCGCGCCCGAGCTCGCCATCGAGAACGGCGCCGGCCTGTCGCGCACCGACCGCGCGAGCGCGGCGAGCCTGGCGGCGCTGCTGCAGGCGGCGTGGAAGAGCGCCGTGATGCCTGAATTCATCGCCTCGCTGCCGCTCGCCGCGCTCGACGGCACCATGAGAAAGCGCCTGCACGGCGAGCCGCTCGCCGGCCAGGCGCACATGAAGACGGGGCTATTGTCGGACGCGCGCGCGATGGCCGGCTACCTCCTCGACGCGAAGGGCCGGCGCCAGGTCGTCGTCATGCTGATGAATCACCCCTACGCGCCCGAGGCCGAGGCCGCCAACGACGCCCTGCTGCGCTGGGTGTACGAAAAAAAATAGGGACAGACCCCATTTTTCTCATCTGCAGATGAGAAAAATGGGG
>JAOUGZ010000576.1 GCA_029865405.1 Betaproteobacteria bacterium | reverse complement strand
CTGCGTAGCGCATTGGCATCTCTACCTCTTGAGTCCGGACTGCTTAAGGATACTGTTTAACAGGCCCGGAGGTAAGTCGTCGCCTGGCTTTCCCGGCACAGTGACCCGCCCAGGCTTCCCCGGGTGCTTGAACTGGCGGTGGCTGCCTCGCGTGGCAACGAGGTACCAGCCGTCGCGCCGCAATTGTTCCAGCATATCCCGTACCTTCATCGCCCGAGCATCCCCTCAAAGGATGAAACGGACGGGTAGCGAAGCGGTTGACAGCCATGGTTGACCCGCGCTCCATCGCCGACCAGAAAGCGCGCGACGCGGCGCTGGAGGTCACGCGCTCGTTCATCGTGCAGGCGCCCGCGGGCTCGGGGAAGACCTCGCTCCTCGTCGACCGGTTCCTGAAGCTCCTGGGCACGGTGCGGCAGCCCGAGGAGATCATCGCCATCACCTTCACGAGGAAGGCCGCCGCCGAGATGCGCGAGCGCGTGACGGCGAAGGTGCCGGCGGAGCTGGCGCCGCGGCTGCGCATCCAGACCATCGACGCGCTGTGCGCGTCGTTCACGGCGCAGATGCCGGTGCTGGCGAAGTTCGGCGCGCAGCCGGGCGTGGCCGAGGATGCGGCGGCGCTCTATTACGAAGCGGCGGTGCGCACGCTCGCGGACGTGACGCCGCCGGTGGCGCGGCTGCTTGCGCACCTGGACAACCACGTCGCCGACGCGGCGGGCCTGCTCGCCGGCATGCTCGAGCGGCGCGACCAGTGGCTGCGCAAGACCGGCGACGCGCCGACGCGCCAGGAGCTGGAAAGCGCGCTGCAGGAAGAGCGCGCGCGGCTGGTGGCGCGCGCGAAGGTGTTCTATGCGAAAGCGACGCCCGAGCTCGCGCAGGAATTGCTCACGCAGAAGGGCGAGTGGCGCAAGCGCCCCGCCGCGCCCGCCAGGCTGCAGGCGATTCCCGGGCTGGAAAAAGCGCTCGCCGCGCTGCTCCTCGCGCCGCCGGAAAGGTATACGGAAACCCAATGGGAGGCGCTGGAGGCGATGCTCGCGCTTCTCAAGCCTGCGGTGGCGCAGCTGCGGATCCTGTTCGCCGAGCGCGGCGAGGTGGACTTCACCGAGATCGCGCACGGGGCGCTGCTGGCCTTGGGCACGCCCGAGGAACCCACGGACCTGCTCTTGTCCCTCGACGTGCGCGTCAAGCACCTGCTGGTGGACGAATTCCAGGACACCTCGAACTCGCAGTGGGAGCTGCTCGAGCGCCTCACCGCGGGTTGGGAGGCGGGCGACGGGCGCACGCTGTTCGTGGTCGGCGATCCGATGCAGTCGATCTACCGCTTCCGCGACGCGCAGGTGGGTTTGTTCCTGCACGCGCGGCGCGCGGGGCTGCCGAGCGTGCGGCTCGATCCCCTGACGTTGCAGACCAACTTCCGCTCGCAGGCGGCGATCGTCGACTGGGTGAACCGCGTGTTTCCGTCGGTGCTGCCCGGGGTGGAGGACGAAGCCGCCGGCGCCGTGCCGTATGCGGCGTCCGTTCCCTTCGAGCCCGCGGACGTGGCGGGCGAGCCGGCGCTCGAGCTGTTCTCCGATCGCGAGGGCGAGGCGAAGCGCGTGGCACAGCTCGTCGCAGAAGCGCGCGGCAAGTGCGCGCTCCTGGTGCGCAATCGCAGCCATCTCGATGCCATCGTCCCCGCGCTGAAGGGCGCGGGCGTGCGCTACCGCGCGGTGGAGATCGAGCAGCTCGGGGAAAAGCAGGTGGTGCAGGACCTGTATGCGCTGACGCGCGCCCTGACCCATCTCGCCGACCGCGTCGCCTGGCTCGCGATCCTGCGCGCGCCGTGGTGCGGGTTGACGCTGGAGGAGCTGTCGTCGCTCTTCGAGCCCCATCCCGGCCGTACGGTGTGGGAGCTGATCCAGGACGCGCCGCGCCTGGAGCGTTTCGTATGTGTGCTGAAGCCCGCGCTGGAGCACCGGCTGCGCGGGACGCTGCGCGACCGGGTGGAGGGCGTCTGGCTGGCTTTGGGGGGTCCGGCTTGCGTTGCGGACGCCACGGATCTCGAAGACGCCGAGATCTTTTTCGATGAGCTCGAAAGGCTGGAGGAGGCGGGCGAGTTGACCGACTTCGGCGCTTTGGCTGAGAGCCTCGGCAAGCTCCACGCGCTTCCCGACGTCGAGGCTGGGCCCGAGGCGGTGGAGATCATGACCATCCACAAGGCGAAGGGCCTGGAGTTCGACACCGTCATCGTGCCGGGGCTGGATCGGGCGCCGCGCTCGGGGCGAAAGCCCTTGTTCGCCTGGCGCTCGCTCGCCGGCGGGCGGCTGTTGCTGGCGCCGATCGACGAGACCGGCGGCGAGAAGGAGCCGCTTTACCAATACATACGCCTCCTGGACCGGGAGGCGGAGGACATCGAGGCGGGGCGCCTCTTCTACGTCGCGGCGACGCGGGCCGAGTCGCGGCTGCACTTGCTCGGGTGCGTGACGGTGGACGAGGACGGGGTGGTGAAGATGCCTTCGCGGCGGTCCCTGTTGGGGCTCGCCTGGGCGGCGGTCGGCGAGCGGGTGAAGCTGCCTGCGGCGGTGAGCGCGGAAGTGGTGGACGCTTCGCTGCCGGCGGGGGAGCTGAAGCGCTTGCCTTCAGATTTCGAGATGCCTCGGGTGCCGGCGGCTGCGGCGTGGCAGG
>JAOUGZ010000080.1 GCA_029865405.1 Betaproteobacteria bacterium | reverse complement strand
CCATCGAGGGGCGCTACAGGTTCCCGCGCGACACCTCGGCCAAGATCCTCACCTCGGGGCTGCTGGGCGAGCAGTACATCGGGCTCGAGGCGGGCGGCGACGAGCGCATGCTGGCCGACGGCGAGCGCCTGCGCCTCACCCAGTCGGCGGTGGTGCTGGAGAACCTGATCGGCCAGTTCTTCACCAGCAAGGCCGCCGAGGGCGGAGACACGAAAGGGGCGAAGTGAGCGCACGCTCGCTATTGATTGCACTGGGATTGCTCGCCACGGGCTGCGCCACGAACGGCGACCCGCGCGACCCGCTGGAGGGCCTCAACCGCGGCGTGCAGGCGTTCAACGACGTCGTGGACGAGAACGCGCTGCAGCCCGCGGCCCGGCTGTACCGCAACGTGACGCCGTCGGGCTTTCGCGACGGCGTGCGCAACTTCTTCAACAACCTCGACGACCTGTATATCGGCGCGAACAATCTCCTGCAGGGCAAGGTCGAACAGGCGATGGGCGACCTCATGCGGGTCGCGGTCAACACGACTCTCGGGTTCTTCGGCGTGATCGACTGGGCGAGCGACATGGGTCTGGAGAAGCACAACGAGGATTTCGGCCAGACGCTGGCGCTTTGGGGCGTGGGAGACGGCGTGTACCTGGTGCTGCCCCTGCTTGGGCCCTCGACGCTGCGGGATGCTGCGGCGCTGCCGGTGGACTGGGAGGGCGATCCGGTGCTGGTGCACACGCCGGTGGACGAGCGCAACGCGCTGACCGTCACGCGCGTAGTCGCGCGGCGCGCCGACCTGCTCGGGGCCAGCCGCACGCTGGAGGAGGCGGCGCTCGACCGTTACGTATTCCTGCGAGAATCGTGGCTGCAGCGTCGCAGGAGCCAGGTTTACGACGGCCGGCCGCCGCGCGAGCGGCCGCCCGCGGATTAAGGAGGCGCAGATGAAACGCATGCTTGCCGCCGCGCTGGCGCTCGTCGCGGGCGCGGCACTCGCCGAGCCGCTGGCGCCCGATGCCCTCGTAAGGGACGTGATGCTGGACATCCAGCGCTTCATCGTCACGGACAAGGACCTGCAGGAAGGCGACCGCGCCAAGACCATCCGCCTGATCGAGGACAAGGCGCTACCGCACTTCAACCACGTGGGCATGACGGCGCTCGCCGTCGGTGTGCACTGGCGCAAGGCCACGCCCGAGCAGAAGAAACGCCTGGCCGACGCGTTCCGCACGCTGCTCGTGCGCACCTACGCCAGCTCGCTCAGCGCCTTCGGCAATCAGAAGTTCGAGTTCCGGCCGCTGCGCATGAAGCCCGGGGACACCGACGTCACGGTGGAGGTGCGCGTGCTGCAGTCCGGCGCGCAGCCGGTCCCGGTCGAGTACGACATGGAGAAGACCGCGCGCGGCTGGCAGGTCTACGACGTGCGCGTGGGCGGCATCAGCCTGGTGGTCAACTACCGCACCGAGTTCGCGACCATCGTGCGCGACAAGGGCGTCGACGGCCTGATCGCGGCGCTGGAGGAAAAGAACCGATCCATGGACGCGCCGCGGGCGGACGCCGGAAAATGATCCGCGTCGACGGCGAGCGCCTCACCGTCAGCGGCCCGGCGACGCTCGCCACGGCCGCGCAGCTGCTCGAGGCGGCACGCGGCCCGCTCGAAGCCGGCGTGCGCACGGTCGACCTGGGCGAAGTCACGGAGCTCGACTCGTCGCTGCTCGCGGTGCTGTTCGCCTGGATGCGCGCGGCCAAGCAGCGCGAGCGCCCGCTCGCGCTCGTGCGGCTGCCGCCGGACCTGAAGAGCCTGGCGCAGCTATACGGCGTGGCCGAGCTGCTGCCGCAAGAAGCCGCAAGCTGATCCCCGCCATCGAGGTACGCGGCGTGGAGAAGCGCTACGGTGCGCTGCAGGCGCTCGCCGGCGTGACGCTCGAGGTGCGCCAGGGCGAGTTTTTCGGCCTGCTCGGCCCGAACGGCGCCGGCAAGACCACGCTCATCAACATCATCGCCGGCCTGGCGCGCGCCAATGCCGGATCGGTGGCGGTGCTGGGCGCGGACGTGATCGCGGACTACCGCCGGGCGCGGCGCACGCTCGGCGTGGTGCCGCAGGAGCTGGTGTTCGACCCGTTCTTCACCGTGCGCGAGACCTTGCGCTTCCAGTCGGGCTACTTCGGCATCCGCGCGAACGACGCCTGGATCGACGAGGTGATGCACCATCTCGATCTCGACGCCAAGGCCGACGCCAACATGCGCTCGCTCTCGGGCGGCATGAAGCGCCGCGTGCTGGTGGCGCAGGCGCTGGTGCACAAGCCGCCGGTGATCGTGCTCGACGAGCCGACCGCGGGCGTGGACGTCGAGCTGCGCCAGGGCCTGTGGCAGTTCGTGCGGCGCCTGAACCGCGACGGCCACACCATCGTGCTCACCACGCACTACCTGGAGGAGGCCGAGGAGCACTGCCAGAGGATCGCCATGCTGAAGGCGGGCCGCGTCGTGGTGCTCGACACGACGCAGAACCTGCTCGCGAGCTTCGCCGGCCCGCACCCCGCCGACCTGGAGGACGTGTTCCTGCATCTCATGCAGAAGCACTGACATGACCGGATTCGCCACGCTGCTCGCCAAGGAGCTGCTCAGGTTCTGGAAGGTCGGCGTGCAGACCGTGGGCGGGCCGGTGCTGAGCGCGCTCCTGTACCTGGTGATCTTCGCGCAGGCGCTCGGCGGCCACGTGCGCGTGTTCGAGGGCGTGCCGTATACGGCGTTCCTGGTGCCGGGCCTGGTGATGATGAGCGTGCTGCAGAACGCTTTCGCCAACAGCTCGTCGAGCCTGATCCAGTCGAAGATAACCGGCAACCTGGTGTTCGTTCTTCTTTCTCCCCTGTCGCATCTCGAGTTCTTCGCCGCCTACGTGCTCGCTTCGGCGGCGCGCGGTCTGGGAGTCGGGCTCGGCGTGCTGGCGGTGACGGCGTGGTTCGTCGATCTGTCCGTGGTGGCGCCGCTCTGGGCGTGCGCCTTCGCGCTGCTCGGCAGCCTGTTGCTGGGCGTGCTTGGCCTGCTCGCCGGGCTTTGGGCGGAGAAGTTCGACCAGATCGCGGCCTTCCAGAACTTCCTCATCCTGCCCCTCACCATGCTCTCGGGCGTGTTCTACTCGATCCATTCGCTGCCGCAGCAGTGGCAGGCGATCTCGCACCTCAATCCGTTCTTCTACATGATCGACGGCTTTCGCTACGGCTTCTTCGGCGCCTCCGACGTCGCGCCCGCGGCCAGCCTCGCCGTGGTCGCGGTAAGCTTGGCGCTGCTGTCGGCGCTGACGCTGCACTTGCTGAAAAAGGGCTACAAGCTCAGGACCTGATCATGGTGACACCGGAAAGCATCCGAAGCAGCATCGAGTCGGGCCTCGCCTGCGAGCGCGTCGAAGTGGTCGGCGACGGCCAGCACTTCCAGGCGCTCGTGGTGGCGGCGGCCTTTGCCGGCAAGAGCCGCATCCAGCGCCACCAGCTGGTGTACGCGGCGCTCGGCGAGCGCATGCGCGAGGAAGTACACGCCTTGTCGATGAAGACGCTCACGCCGGAAGAGTTCGCCGCCGGTGGATAAGCTGAAGATCACCGGCGGGCGGCCGCTCGCTGGCGAGGTGCGCGTCTCGGGGGCAAAGAACGCGGCCTTGCCCATCCTGTGCGCGGCGCTGCTCACGGAAAAGCCGCTCGCGCTCGACAACGTGCCCCGCCTCATGGATGTGCGCACCATGGCGAAATTGCTGGCGCAGATGGGCGTCGAGGTCGGCGCGCAGGAGGGCGGCCGGCTCGCACTGCAGGCGAAAGACGTCAGGGAGCCGCAAGCCGGCTACGAGATGGTGAAGACCATGCGCGCCTCGGTGCTGGTCCTCGGGCCGCTCGTCGCGCGCTGCGGCCGGGCGCGTGTGTCGCTGCCGGGCGGCTGCGCCATCGGCGCGCGCCCCGTCGACCAGCACGTGAAGGGCCTGCAGGCGATGGGCGCCGAGATCACGGTGGAGCACGGCTACATGAACGCCACCGCGAAGCGCCTGCGCGGCGCGCGCATCTTCATGGACATGGTGACCGTGACCGGCACCGAGAATCTGATGATGGCGGCGACGCTCGCCGAAGGCGAGTCGGTGCTCGAGAACGCGGCGCGGGAGCCCGAGGTGGTGGATCTCGCCGATTGCCTCAAGGCGATGGGGGCGCAGATCGAGGGCGCGGGTACGGGCACGATCCGTATTCGCGGCGTGCGCTCGCTCGCGGGCGCCGCGCATCGCGTGATGCCGGATCGGATCGAGACGGGTACCTACCTCGCGGCGGTCGCCGCGACCGGTGGCAAGGTGACGCTGACGGGCGCTGCGCCGGGCACCCTCGGGGCGACGCTGCACAAGCTCAAGGAAGCGGGCGCGCAGATTGCCGTTTCCGGCAGCGAGATCGCGATCGAAATGGCGGGGCGGCCGAAGTCGGTCAGCGTGACGACGGCGCCCTATCCCGACTTTCCGACCGACATGCAGGCGCAGCTCATGGCGCTGGATTGCGTCGGTCAGGGCACGGGCACGATCACCGAGACCATTTTCGAGAACCGCTTCATGCACGCGCTGGAGCTGCAGCGCCTGGGTGCCGACATCACCGTTCAGGGCAATACTGCGGTGGTCCGGGGCGTGGAGCGCCTGCAGGGCGCGACGGTGATGGCGACGGACCTGCGTGCTTCAGCGAGCCTGGTGGTCGCGGGGCTGGTGGCGCAGGGGGAAACCCTGATCGACCGCATCTATCACCTCGACCGCGGCTACGAGGGCCTCGAGCACAAGCTCTCGGCCCTCGGCGCCCGGATCGCCCGGGTGCGGTAAAATCCTCTTCCGAATCAAGCGGGAGGGGCCCTTCGGGGCCTTTTTTCATTTGCCTCATGACCGGCATCGGCATCGCGCTGTCCAAGGGACGGATCCTGGAGGAAACGGGGCCGCTGCTGGCGCGCGCCGGCGTCGCGCCTAGGGAAGATCCGGAGCGCTCCCGCAAGCTCATCATCCCGACTGCGCGCCGCGACGTGAGCCTGGTCATCGTGCGCGCAGCGGACACGCCCACCTACGTCGCGCACGGCGCCGCCGATCTCGGCATCGCCGGCGGCGACGTGCTCGAAGAGCACGGCGGCGAGGGCCTGTACCAGCCGCTCGACCTCGGCATCGCGCGCTGCCGCATGATGGTCGCGGTGCGCAAGGGGTTCGACTACGCGGGCGCGGTGCGGCAGGGCGCACGCCTGCGCGTCGCCACCAAGTACGAGCGCATCACGCGCGAGTTCTTCGCCGACAAGGGCGTGCACGTGGACCTGATCCGTCTCTACGGTTCGATGGAGCTCGCGCCCATCCTGGGGCTCGCCGACGCGATCGTCGACCTGGTGTCCACCGGCAGGACGCTCAAGGCCAACCGGCTCGTCGCGGTGGAGGAGATCCTGCCGGTGTCGGCGCGCCTCATCGTCAACCAGGCGGCGCTGAAGACGCGGCGCGCACAGCTGCTGCCGCTGATCGATGCGTTCGCGAAGGCGGCGCGGACGTGAAGCTGCGGCGCCTCTCTACGCGCGCCGCCGGCTTCGAGCGCAAGCTCGAGGCCCTCACGCGCTGCGACGCGGCGCTGGATCCGACGGTGCAGAAGACCGTGCGCAGAATCCTCGCCGACGTGCGCAGGCGCGGCGACGCCGCAGTGCGCCAGTACACGAAGAAATTCGACGGCTTCGCGCCGACGCAGATCTCCATCACGGCGGCGCTCGTCGACGCCATCCCCGCCGGACTGGCGCGCGCGCTGCGCGCGGCGCACGAGCGCATCCGGTCGTTTCACGAGAAACAGCTGCAGCAGTCCTGGGAATACACCGACGCCGAGGGCACCCGCCTCGGGCAGCGCATCAGCGCGCTCGCACGCGTCGGGCTGTATGTGCCCGGCGGCAAGGCGGCCTATCCATCCTCGGTGCTGATGAACGCGGTGCCGGCCAAGGTGGCCGGGGTTGGCGAGCTCGTCATGGCCTGCCCGAATCCGAACCCGCTGGTGCTGGCGGCGGCGGCGCTCGCGGGCGTGGACCGTTTGATCCGTGTCGGGGGCGCGCAGGCAATCGCCGCGCTCGCCTACGGCACGAAGTCGATCCCGCGCGTGGACAAGATCGTCGGCCCGGGCAACGCGTTTGTGGCCGAAGCGAAGCGCCAGGTGTTCGGCGATGTGGGCATCGACATGGTCGCGGGCCCCTCGGAGATCCTCGTGATCGCGGACGACTCGGCGCCCGCGGACTGGGTGGCGATGGACCTGTTCTCGCAGGCCGAGCACGACGAATCGGCGCAGGCGATCCTGCTGTCCCCGAACGCGGGCGTCCTCGACGCCGTCGAAGCCGCCGTCGGCAAGCTCCTTCCGGAGATGGCGCGCAGGAAGGTCATCGCGGCTTCGCTGAAAGCGCGCGGGATGCTCGTCCTCACTCGGGATATCGAGGAGGCCTGCGACGTCGCCAACCGGATCGCCCCCGAGCACCTCGAGCTGCTGGTGGAGGATCCCGACCGCTGGCTGCCGAAGCTCACGCGCGCGGGCGCGGTGTTTCTCGGCCGTTACAGCTCCGAGGCGATCGGTGACTACTGCGCCGGCCCGAACCACGTGCTGCCGACCTCCGGCACGGCGCGGTTCTCCTCGCCGCTCGGCGTGTACGACTTCCAGAAGCGCACCAGCCTGATCGGCGTGTCGCAGAAGGGCGCCGCCACCCTCGGCCGGCTCGCCGCCACGCTCGCCGAAGGCGAGGGCCTGCAGGCGCACGCGCGCTCGGCCGAGCTGAGGTTCAAGTGACCCCCGACCAGCTCATCCGGCCCGAGATCCTCGCGCTCAAGGCCTACCACGTCGCGGAGAGCGACGGCATGGTGAAGCTCGATGCGATGGAGAACCCGTACCCGCTCCCGGCGCAGATGCGGCGCGAGCTGGCCGAGCACCTGTCGCGGGTCGATCTCAATCGCTATCCGGATCCCTCGGGCAGGAGGCTGCGCGCGCTGCTGGCGAGGCAGATGCAGGTTCCGGCGGGCATGGAAATCCTGCTGGGCAACGGTTCCGACGACCTGATCCAGATCGTCACGTTCGCCTGCGCGCGTCCCGGCGCGGCGATGCTGTTCCCGGCGCCGACCTTCGTCATGTACGGCATGAACGCCACGCTCTCCGGCATGCGCGCGCTGCGCTACGAGCTGCGTCCGGACTACACACTCGATCGCGATGCGTTCGTCGCCCGGGTGAAGGCGGAGCAGCCGGCGCTCATCTTCATCGCCTATCCCAACAATCCCACCGGCGTCCTGTACCCGGAGGAGGACGTGGTCGCGGTGCTGCGCGCGGCCGAGGGACTGGTGGTGCTCGACGAGGCGTACCACGTCTTCGCGCAGAGGAGCTTCCTGCCGCGGCTCGCGGAGTTCCCCAACCTGGTGGTGATGCGCACGGTGTCGAAGCTGGGGCTGGCCGGCATCCGCCTGGGGTATCTCGTCGGCCGCCCGCAGTGGATCCAGGAGTTCAACAAGGTGCGCCAGGCCTATAACGTCAACGTGCTGACGCAGGCCGCGGCCGAGTTCGTGCTCGAACGCCTGGAGGTGCTCGAGGAGCAGGCCGCAAAGATCCGCGCGGAGCGCGCCGTCCTCGGCAAGGCGCTCGCCGCACTCGCGGGTGTGACGGTGTTTCCGTCGCAGGCCAACTTCTTCCTCGTGCGGGTGCCGGACGCCGATCGCACCTACGAAGCGCTGCGCCGCCAGGGGGTGCTGGTGCGCAACTTCAATTCGCCGGGGCTGGAGAACTGCCTGCGCATCACCGTCGGCACGCCCGATGAAAACCGTATACTGCTCACCGCCATGCGAGAAGCGTTGTGAATCGCACCGCCGAAGTGACGCGCAACACCAAGGAGACCCAGATCCGGGTGAAGCTCGACCTGGACGGCAAGGGCGTGGCGAAGCTGGTCACGGGACTGCCGTTCCTCGAGCACATGCTCGACCAGGTCGCGCGCCACGGCATGCTCGACCTCGACATCGAGGCGAAGGGCGACCTGCACATCGACGCGCACCACACGGTGGAGGACATCGGCATCACCCTCGGCCAGGCCTTCCTCAAGGCGGTCGGCGACAAGGCGGGCATCCGCCGCTACGGCCACGCCTACGTGCCGCTCGACGAGGCGCTGTCGCGCGTGGTGCTCGACCTCTCCGGCCGCCCCGGCCTCGAGTACCACGTCAAGTTCACGCGCGCGCTGATCGGCGAGTTCGATGTCGACCTGGTGCACGAGTTCTTCCAGGGCTTCGCCAACCATGCCCAGGTGACGCTGCACATCGACAACCTGCGCGGCGACAACGCGCACCACCAGTGCGAGACCATGTTCAAGGCCTTCGCGCGCGCGCTGCGCATGGCTGCCGAGGCCGACGCGCGCGCCGCGGGCGTCGTGCCGTCCACGAAGGGCGCTCTCTAGGAACCACGACGCGCTGCGGCGCAGATAGGGCCTGCGCCGCACCGCCTTACTTTCAGAAAACGCAACTTGGCCATCGTTGTAGTCGACTACGGCATGGGCAACATCCGCTCGGTGTCCAAAGCGCTCGAGCGCGTGGCGCCGCGCGCGCACGTCGCCGTGACCGCCGATCCGGCGGTGATCCGCGCGAGCGAGCGGGTCGTCGTGCCGGGACAGGGTGCCCTGCCCGATTGCATGCGCCAGCTCGCCGCCAGCGGGGCGCGCGAGGCGGTGATCGAAGCCGCCCGCGGCAAGCCGTTCCTGGGGATCTGCGTCGGCATGCAGATGCTGTTCGAGCGGGGCGAGGAGGGCGACGCGGCGGGCCTGGGCCTGCTCGCGGGCACGGTGCCGCGCTTTCCGGCGGCGCGCATGGCGGGTCTCAAGGTGCCGCACATGGGATGGAACGAGGTGCGCCAGTGCCGCGCGCACGCGCTCTGGTCGGGCATTCCGGGCGGCGAGCGCTTCTATTTCGTGCACAGCTACTACCCGGAGCCCGCGGACCGCGATCTGGCGGTGGCGACCTGCGCGTACGGCGTCGCCTTTACCTGCGCCATCGCACGCGATAACATCTTCGCCGTGCAGTTCCACCCGGAAAAAAGCCAGGCCGCCGGGCTCCGCCTGCTCTCCAACTTCGTTC
>JAOUGZ010000079.1 GCA_029865405.1 Betaproteobacteria bacterium | reverse complement strand
GTCCGGATGCGCGGCTCGCTGGCCAAGGGCTGCGCGGTCTGCGCCGCGGCGCAGCCGTTGATCGCGGCCCAGATGCGCATCGATTCTTCCACCCCCATCTTCAACGTATCGTCGCGCTGGCCGCACCCCGCCTTGGCGCCGTCGTAGCTCCAGCACGGATCCGCGGTGCCGTGAATCTGCAGCACCGGCACGGGGCGCGGGGGCGCGCAGACGGCGGTAGTGGCGAACTGGTTGGCGCCGCCCAGCGCGGCGATCGCGGCGATACGGCCCGACATCTGGCAGGCGAGACGATGGCTCATCGCGCCGCCGTTGGAGAGCCCGGTCGCGTAGACCCGGCGCGCGTCGACGGCCACCCAGCCGGACAGCTGGTCGAGCAACGCCCGGAAATAGGCGACGTCATCGACGCCGTCCCTGCAGGCCCGGCCGCTGACGCACTGCCAGTTGTCCGTGCCGCCACCGGCGTTCCACGTGCGTACGCTCGATACGAGCCGCGCCCCGGTGCCGTTGGGATAGACCACCGCCACGCCTTCGCGGGCCGCCATCGCGTGCAGGCATTGCGCGCTGTCGACGCCGCCGCCGGGGCAGGATAGACGTGCCGCTCCTTGCGCGTTGCCGCCACCGCCGTGGATCGCCAGCACGACGGGCACGGGCCGCGCCGCGTCGTAGGTGGCGGGCAGGTGAATGTCGTAGGGGCGGTGCTCGAAGCCCGGCAGCGCGCAGGTCAGCGCCGCCCCCGGCTTCGCATCCGCCGGCGTGCAGGACTGCCGCGGCGCCGATGCGCAGGCGCAGACCGCAGTCGTCAGCAGCAGGAGCGAGGCGAGCGCGCGCATCTTGTGATGGTGGAGGCGGCGGGAATCGACACCTGCTTCGCGATGGTTGATTCTGGACGATTTTGGGCGTGGTGCCTACCTCGGATACCCCCAACCGTACCCCGAATCTCGGCCTGGATTTCCAGGAATCAATGCAGGGCCACGCGTCTCGGTGTGCTAGCCGATACGCTCCACCCGCGGCATGCTGAACTCAAATAGTCGCGTCCCTCGCGCTGCAGTTGAAGGCGCGTGGCAAGGCTATGCCGAGAATTCGGACAAATGGATAACGGTCATATCACATTGCGCGATAGCACAATAAGTTTGTCCCGACGAAACTGGAACCGGCTGACGCAAGATTCTTTACTGCGCATTCCCTTGGGTATCTAATCTCTGTGCAGTCGCCGCAGTAAAGCTGAGCGGACGCTGGCTTCACGATGCCGGAGGGGGCATGCCCGTGACCAAGAGTATTCCTCGCCGTACGCCAGCGTCGCGCGCTGGGAAGGATTCCAGCGCCCCGGCAACCCCGCGCAAGCGAGAAAGCAAGGCTCGTCGCGGGTCTGGCGGGGAAGGGCACAGGCCGGCAACCGCAGGCCCGCGTGTTGCGGACGACGGCACGGTGCGCATAAACCTCCCGGGCCTCGAGCTGGTTCGACTGGCACCGACGGAACGTCGAACCCTGCAGCGCAAGGCCATCAGTTGGAACTATGCCTTGCGCAATCGCCAGCGCTGGACTGCCCAGGGGGACGCGGCTGCCACACAGCGGCGGGAAATGCGCGAGTTCGGCCTTGAGCTCGGCCTGACGCCGGAGCACTTTGAGCAGATGGCGAAGTCGGGCCTGGTCGAGGTGGATCTTCCTTGGGCCGGCGAAGCGCAGGACTGGGAACTGCGCATCCTCCCTTGGGAGTTCATGCTCGCCGCGGTGACGCGGGATTTTCGCGGAGCGCGCCCATTCACGGTCGTGCGTCGCCTGCGTGTCGCGCGCAAGGTCAGGCGCCATGTCGCGCCGACATCATGGCTTCAGGTGGTGAGCGCGCCGGGTGCGCTGGCTGACGAGTACGACTTCGCCGGCGAACGCCGGTTGCTGGAGCTCAGCGTGCAGTCGTTCAGCGGTAGATTGCAGCTGCTCAAGGATCCGGATCCAGCGAGGCTCGAAAGCGAGATCCTGTCGCGCAAGCCGGACGTCATTCACCTGTCGGGTTTCGACAACCATCAGGGACTTGCGCTCATCGACCCGCATCGCGACGAAGAGGCGCGCGACGGCTACCTGCTGCGCTCCGCCGGCAGCGAGCCCGTCCCAGTGGAGGCGGAGTCCCTCGCGCGGTCGCTCACCTGCGCGAAGGGGCACGAGCCCGTCCTGATTTCCTGCAACTTCTCCAATTCGGCGGCGCGCATTGCCCCGCTGTGCGTGGCAAGCGGGGCGGGCGCCGTCATCGGCTTCCAGGACTCGTTCGCAGACAATCTTGCCGAACTGTTCTACGCCACGCTCTATCAGGCTTGGCATCTGGCCGGCTGGCGCATTGTTCCTGCGTTCCAGTACGCCTGGCAGGAGGTGCGCCGCCGCAACGCCCCGCTGCAGGGCTCGGGAGTTGTCCTTTGGAGCGAGGAATCGATTCTCGGCGAAGCACCGCAGCGCCAAGGCGCGGCGCCTGACGTCCAGCAACGGATCCGCGAACGGTGGCGCAAGCAGCTGAAAAAGCCGGCGACGGCGCTGACGGTACGCGACCAGCTCGAGGTGGAGGTCGTGCCAATCCCGCAGCTCAACTACTCGATCCTGCACAACAACGGCCCGATCTTCGAGCGCTTTCGGGTGAGCAAGAAGACTCCGGGCATCGGGCGCATCGACGGGCTGCAGGTGGACGTGCAGCTTCACGTCGGCACGGACTCATACCCGTTCCGCACGCTGGCTTCGATCGAAGAGACCGCGCCGCATGTGGACCTGCCCGACACCATCCGCATATCGCTCGCCACGACGCTCAACCGGTCGATACGCGAGAGCATGCATACGAGCCTCTTCGTCGAGGTCTCGTGGAACGGCACGACGCTGTATCGACAAACGCACCGGGTGACCCTGCTGCCGGTGGACGAGTGGCGCTTTGACGCGGAGAATTACCGCTGGCTGCCCTCCTTCGTGCTGCCGCGCGATCCCGCGGTCCTGCGCGTGGTCGACGCAGCGCAACGCTACCTGATGGCGCTGCGCGACGATGCGACGGCGGGATTCGATGGGTACCAGAGCGTGGAGGCCACCAAGGGCAGGCAGGTTGCGCCAGAGGACTGCGTGCTGGTGGACATGCAGGTGCGCGCGATCTGGTCGGCGCTGCTCTACGAGACGCCGCTCTCCTATATCAATCCGCCGCCGACGTTCACCGACGAGTCGCAGAGACTGCGCACGCCCTCCGACTGCATCGACGGCAAGCGAGGCACCTGCATCGACCTCGCGCTCCTGCTCGCGTCGTGCCTCGAGTACGTCGAGATCTATCCAGCCATCGTCCTGCTGAAGACACACGCCTTTCCCGCGTACTGGCGTCACGATTCTTTCCACGAGGACTTTCGCAAAGCACGGACCGGCACGGAGCGGGTGGACATGGAGCTGGAACGCGGCCGACCCTCGCCTGCATCCGGCCAGGCATTCAGCTGGGCCTTCCAGCCGAGCCAGTACCGCGAAATCGTCGGCGAAGTGCAGGCAGGGCGATTGGTGCCGCTCGAGACGACGCTGGTGACCGGCCGAGGAAGTTTTTCGGAGGCGGTTGCAGACGGCGTGCAGAACCTGGCGAGCCGCCGCGAGTTCGAATCGATGCTCGATGTCCTGCTGGCACGCAGCGATCGCAGGAGCAGAGTGACGCCCCTCCCAGTGCGGCGTGGCGACCCATGACAGGCCAATCCGCTTCGGTTGTGGGCGCGCGTGCGGCGCTGAAGGAGGTCGAAGGGATCGCCGCCCAGCTCGACATGTACTCGACAGAGTACGAAGGCACATACGATCTGCCTCGAGTCGGCTTGAGGCGGCGGCGTCTGCGGGCGGGAGATCCGGACCCGGTATCCACGGCGTCGCTGATGCTCAACGAGCAAGGCGTGCTGCTTTGGCGCGAAGGGGCCCCGAGCGGAGAGCTTGCCGGCCGGCGTTTGCGCCGAGGGTTGGCGGCGGCGCCCGAAGGCGAACTCGTGGAGCTGTACCAATACGAGAAACTCGAGCCTAACGAGATCAACCGGTTCCTGACAAACCTCGACGGGAAGCTCAATGATCGCGCCGGCCTCTGGCGCCTTGATTACGTCCGGGCGTCCGGCGCGGCGCCGGCGAGCGTCGACCAGGTGCAGGTGGCGGCGCCGGCGGGTAAGAAGCGCCGGTTGCTGCTCGTTCACGGGACGTTCAGCAAGGGCGAGGCGTTCCTTCACGGCATCGGCAAGGCGCCGGGCGGCGACAGGTTCCTCAAGCGCATCTTCGGCCACTACGACGAGGTGCTTCTCTTCGAGCATCCCACGCTTTCGGTGAGCCCGGTGCTGAACGCATTTGATCTCTTCGGCCTCCTGGGCAAGGCGAGCGGTCCGCTCGACATCGTCGCGCACAGTCGCGGCGGATTGGTGGTGCGCTGGTTTCTCGAGGGCTTCGGCGCCGCCGTTGGCGGAGGCCCGTATCGCGCCGTGCTGGTCGGCTCGCCTCTCGGAGGCACCAGCCTCGCCTCGCCGCCACGGCTGCGGGACGCGCTCAGCATGCTCTCCAACATCGGGACGGCGCTCAAGATGGCCGGCACCGCCTCGGTGGTCTATTTCCCGCTGCTAGCGGCGCCGCTCGCGCTGCTGAAGATCGCTACCTCGGCGGTGAGCGTGGCGGCGAAGACCCCCATCGTCGATGCCGCGGTATCGATGGTTCCCGGGCTCGCCGGGCAGTCGCGCGTCGATCTGAATCAGGAACTCGATCGCGTGCGTGGATTTTCGGTCTCCAGGCCGCCGACCTATTTCATCGTGCAGTCGAACTTCGAGACGGAAGACCCCGGATGGCGGTTCTGGGAATGGTTCCGCGCGGACAGAATGAAGGACTTCGGCGCGGATAAGGTCTTCCCGGGACCCAACGACCTTGTCGTCGACACGCGCTCGATGAGCGAGTTCGCCGCTGCAGCGCCGGCCGGGGTCGCGCCGTCGATGCCCGCGTCGCGCCGCCACGATTTCGGCACGACGGCAGTCGTGCACCACACCAACTATTTCGAACAGAAGGGGACATGGGACTTCATCCTGGACAAGTTCGGCGTTCAGTGAGGTGCAGGCGTGGCCGCGGCGCGAAGCGCAGGCTGATCTCCGCGTACGGCGCTGCGGCGGTCGGGATCGCCATCGCGCTGCTCGCCGGTTGCGCCACTCCCGACCTGCGCCCCTTCGCGGGGCAGACCGCGCGCCTTGCCGAGGCGGTGGCCGGCGAGCAACGCGAGATCGCGCTGAAATTCGAGCGCGTCATCGACCTCAACGACGAGGCTTGCAAGAAGGAAGAGCGCTCGGCGGCGGGGCCAGACGCGCCAAAGCCGCCGCCGCCGCCGATTGCCTGCAGCCAGAAGGATCAGCGCGAGAAGGATGCGGCCAGCTACGCCGAGAGCCGCCGCATCATTGACGGACTGCTGGAAAAGTCCGGCGACTACGCCACTACGCTGGCGCAGCTTGCGCAGGCCGGCGAAACCGGCGGAGAGGCGGCGCAATCGCTGCTTGCAAGCGTCAAGCAGTTCGGCAACCTGGTGGGCGTGGGCGGCACCGCCGTGACATCCACGGTGGCGACTGCCCTCGAGAAGATCTCGACCGCCGTGACGCGCGTGCAGGCACAGCGTTCCCTGGCCGAGGCGACCGCGGCTGCCCAGGGCGCCATCGACGCAGTGGCCGACGGAATCCGCGACCTGCATGCGCCGACCGACAGGATCGCCGGCGTGCTCCAGCGCGACGAGCTGTCGGCGCTGCTCACGCTCGCCGGTGCGGACCTGGTGGGCCTGTTCCGGGACGCGTCCCTGGGACGCGAGGCGGTCAGCAGGCGGCTGAACGGCCCGGAGATGGCGGAGCTGCTCAAGTGCGGCGCGACCGGCAGCGACAAGGTGAAGTGCACGCAGTTGCAGAACTCGCTGCGCAGCGCCGAGGAACTGGGCAGGCTGCTCGACCAGCTGCGGCCGGAGTACCAGGCTTACGAGGCCGGCCGCGTCGCCGTGATGCGGTGGCGCGCGGACCGCAAAGAGAACCTCGCTGCCATCAGCAACGCGATGGAGGCCTGGAAGGCGGAGCACGCGCGGGTGGCCGAGACGCTCAGGCGCTGCGGTGGCCTGCGCGTGGCGAACTGCGTTCAGCTCGACGCCGCCTCGCTCAGCAAGGCCGTCAACCTGATCAACGAGATTCGCTCGCAGAAGGACCGTTAACCATGGGAACGCGCACGAGGAAGAGGGGCGCCGCGGCGTCCGGGCGCAAGGCAGCGCCGCGCGGCGCACAGCAGTCGCCCGAGGCGGTGGAACTGCGACGACTGATCGAGTCGGTCATCGACGCGAAACGGCGCGGTGACGACGACGCGCGCGACGAAGCGACACAGGCTCTCATCGATTTCAGGACCCGGCCGGTGTCCGCCGAGCTGCGCCGGGTGGCGGAGGAGGCCAGGGTGGCGGCCGACAACGAGGTGATGGCGGACAGCCTCAAGGCGCTCAGCGAGATCGCCGCGCGCATGAGCGCCGCGGCGCCGGCGCTCGACGCGGCGACCGCGATCGCAGCGGGCGGCGTGAAAGGCCTGATCGTGCCCAGGCTGGCGAGCTCGGCGGCGAGCATTCTGAAGGTGGTCGAGGAACTGCAACAGTCGATCGAGGCTGCGAAGGCGCAGGTCGGCAGCGTCAAGGAGCTGGGCGACGTGCCCAAGCTGCTGAGCGACCTCAAGGCATCGGTCGACAAGCTCAAGGCGCGCGCCAAGGCGCTCCAGGGATAGGGCGGGCAAATGGATTTCCAGTACGGCGAGCGCGAATTGAAGCGCGACCTCAAAGGACCCGACGTGGCGGAGCTGCAGCTGCGGCTCGCCGGCTTCCGCGGCACCGTCCCCGACGGCGACTTCGGCCCGGGCACCGAGCGCCAGGTAATGAGCTTCCAGAGCGATTTCATGCGCGCCAGGCCGGCCGGCGTCGTGGACCGGGCGACCCTGCAGCAGATCGACGCTTTCGCGCGGCGCTTTCCGATCGACTTCAAGCAGCTGAAATGCCGCTGCGGGGACTGCAAGGGCTTCGGCAAAGGCCGCTTCAAGGGGAAGTACGTCGCCGGCAAGCCCAAGACGGAGGCCTTCCACCTCTACGAGTACCCGGGCATCCACCGCATGCTCCTGTGGGCGGTGCGCGCCGCGATGTTCTACCTGCCGGAGCACAAGTTCGAGATTTCCTCCGCTTACCGCTGCAGCGTGGACAACCAACAGCACGGCCGCAGCAGCACCAACCACCATGGCAAGGCGATCGACCTCGACGTCGCGCTCCTCGCCGGCGAAACCAAGCGCGACGACATGATCAAGTGCGATGCCATCCGCGGCAGGATCGTCGAGACTGCCCACGCCCAGATCGGCTGGACTGCTGTCAACCGCAAAGCCCTCGAGCCGTCGAACATCGCGCCCACGTGGGTGCACTACGACGTGCGCTGCTATGAGCCGAAGTACCTCGGGGACAAGATGTTCTGCACCACGCTCAAGCAGCTCGACAACCGCCGGCCGATCCGGTTCTGAGGTTACTCAATACCCTGCGGATCCCTTGTTCTCGATATCGTCCGGGGGCAGGCGTTCCGCGTTCGGATCCTTCTTCCACGCCCCGCCTTCATACTTCTGTATGTAGGCGTCGTACGATAGCTTCCTGGCCAGCTTGCGTTCTGCCTTGAGCGCCGCCAGCCTCCGGGTTTTGGCCACAGACAGCGTAGTGCCTGCCTGCTCCAGATTGCGTTGTTCGTCGCCCTTGTCTTTGACGCTGCCGTACGTCACCTCGAGCTTGTAGTACACCACCTTGCCGGCGGCGACCCAGCTCTTGATCTTGGTCTCCGCTTTGGCGCTGTGGTCTGCGTTCGCCTTCTTCGTGATCGGCGTGAGGTTGAACATCCTGCCTTTCCCGCCGAGCTTTTCATTGAGCAAGTGCCCGAGCACGTAGTAGGGTGCGCCACCGACTAGCGGATTGAGGTCGTCCCACAAATCCCAGGATTCGGATGGTGCCGTCCCGGGCTCGTGCTTGCGCGTGAGGATTTTCGCCTCCATTTTCGTTCCACCGACATTGGGGTGCAGCGGGCCGAACGTCACGATAGACGGAGGCCGGTCTTCGTCGCCCCATAGTTTCTTCAGCAAGGGCGCGAGGTTGTTGTAGTTCTCGACTTTCTTCGCGGCATGGTCTTCCACGTCTACTCCTGTCGGCCGCTTGGTTTCCATCTCTTCGGCCAGCGTTCGGGCCTTCTTGTACTCCGGATTCTGCTTGGCCGCTGGCGGAAGGTCGGAAAGGTATTCGCTGATTGGCCGGCCCGGCGAGCTTTGCGCGTATAGCCTCGCGCCTTCGCCTTCGCCCTGGAAGTAGAGCGTGTGCGTCCTGCCATTGACCGTAAACGAACGCCGTTCCTTCCACCATTGGATCAGGTTCCCGGCCGCCTTCTTCGCCGCGCCCGCCGCGAGTTTGCCGGCCTTCTTCGCCATAGTCACGATCCACTGGGCGACCTTGTCGATGATCGGTTCGGTCTTGCTCTGGATGTTGCTGATCGCCTTGCGGATCTCGTGCGTGACCTTGTCGAGGCGGGCGAGCTTGGCGAGGAAGGCGATGACCACCTTCAGCCCGCGCGCGAGGCCCTCCTCCAGCGCTGCGGCTGCAGCAGCGATGTTGCCGGCGGCGATCTCGGCGATCGAGCCGAGGAAATTGCCGACCATCTGCATGATCTCCTTCGCCTTGCGGATGAAGAAGACGATGGTGTCGTAGATGGCGACGATGGCGCGGATGATGCCCGCACCCGGGATGAACATGGCGGCGATGACCTTGACCGCCTCCTCGATGATCTTCCACTTTATCCAGTTGCTCACCGCGTCCTGGAACGCCTTGGTGATTTCGCCGGCCATGTCCTTGATCTGCTCCCACGCGGCCATCGGGCCTTCGCTGACCAGCGTCTTCACCAATGCAAAGCCCTCCTGCAGCGCGTCGACGGCCGTCTCGGGGATGAGCCGCACTAGCCGCCGCCGGATGTGCTGCCAGCTGATGCCGGCAAGCTGCAGAGCGACGCTCAGGATGCCCTTCAGGTTCCAGGTGTCCGGCAGGACCACGCCTTCCAGCGAGTCGGTGAGC
>JAOUGZ010000574.1 GCA_029865405.1 Betaproteobacteria bacterium | reverse complement strand
ACATGATGTTGCCGGTCTGGCCGTGGAAGGCGATCAGGCCCGAGCCCCACTTGCTCCAGGAGGTGGAGAGCTGGCGCAGGAGCTTGGTGGTGTAGTGGTTGCCCGCCGGCGGCTGCACGCGAAGCGTGTGGAATTCCTTCGATTCCGGGAACAGGCTCGCGACCTCGGAGAAGCGCGGGATGATGCCGCCGCCGTAGCCGAACACCGAGACCGTGCCGCCCTTCCAGTAGCCGAGGCGCGTCTTGTAGGAGTGCTCGAGCTGCCCGAGCAGGTCCACCATCATGTTGTTCTCGTGCGCGAGGCGCTTCAGGCCCGTGACGAAGCTCGGCCAGGGCCCGCTTTCGAGCTGATCGAGCATCGGCGTCGGGTGGAACGCCTTGGTGGACTTCTTTTCCTTCGGCACGAAGGTGCTGTGCCGCGCGGGATCTTTCGGCGGCGTACGGGCGTCGGACATCTCGTTCCCTCCTCAGGGTGCGGGATCGAACCCGGCCAGTGTAATGACCCTGCCGCGCGCGCTGGCCTCTTTTTTGGGGATAGGGGGACGCGCGCGCCTCCCCCTTTGGAGATATAGGGGTTGCTTATGGCCCAAGCACCGGCAAATGGGGTAGCGTGTTTGCGCCTTGATCGCCGTCCTGGATAACGAATTGCAAAACTACTCGCGCTGGCGCGAGGAGAAGCTCGCGCGCTATCCGCGAAGCGCCGAGGATCTGGTCGTCGAGGTGCGCGATCCGCGCGCGCTGCGCGCGAGCGAGGCAGCGCAGATCCGGCGCGTGTGCGCCGCGGCGAACATGGCGCTGTACGCGAGCCCGCTTGCCGGCGTCGCGGACAAGGACATCCCGCGGCGCCTGGGCGCGAAGCTGGGCCTTTCGCGCCTGCAGGCCAATCCGCTCGCGGACGAGGACGGCATCAGCGCGCTCGAGGTGGCGGCGGAGAAATCAGGCCGCGGCTACATTCCTTACTCCAACCGGCGGCTGCTCTGGCACACCGACGGCTACTACAACCCGCCTGCGCAACGCATCCGCGCCTTTCTCCTGCACTGCGTGCGGCCCGCGGCCGCTGGCGGCGAGAACCGGCTGCTCGACCCCGAGATCGCCTACATCCTGCTGCGCGACGCCGATCCGCGCTTCGTGGAGGCGCTGCAGGCCCCGGACGCGATGACCGTGCCCGCCAACGAGGAGGATCCGGCCTTGCAGCGCGCGGCGCAGGCGGGCCCGGTGTTCTCGTTCGATGACGGCGTGCTGCACATGCGCTACACCGCGCGCACGCGCAGCATCGAATGGCGGGCGGACGAAGCGACCCGGGCCGCAGTGCAGCGCCTGCGCGAGATCCTCGACTCCGACTCGCCGTATGTCTTCAAGGTGCGGCTCGCGGCAGGCCAGGGGCTGGTGTGCAACAACGTGCTGCACGATCGCAGCGAGTTCAGCGACACGCCGGGCGCGGGGCGTCTGGTGTACCGCGCGCGCTACGGCGACAGGATCGATCCCGCATGAAGACCATCCCGCTCAAGTTCCTCAAGGAAAGCGCCGCCGTCGGCAACGCCGACGACAGCACCGACGCGGCCGAGGAGACCGGGAAGCTCAAGCGCCTGGTCGCCGGCGTGCGCGAGGAGCTCGATTCGCTTTCGCCCGGCGCCGCGCCGCTGCGCCGCGCCGATCTGCTGCTGCAGCTCGGCCGCGCGCTCGTGCGGCTCGAGCAGCGCGCCGAGGCCTGGGCGGCGGCGCGCGAGGCGTTCGACCTGTACATGGCCGAGCAGGCCTGGGAGGGCGCCGCGCAGGCCTGCGACGTCCTGTTCCTTTCTGACCAGCCGCAGTCGCTCGCCGCGCTCGGCCAGGGCATCTGGCTCGCGGTGACGTACCCGGTGGATCCGGAGCTCTCCGTGGCGCTGCTGCAGCACGTGGTGGACGAGACGCCGCCCGATGCCGACGGCGCGGCGGTGGCGGCGGTGACCGCGCACTACCTCGTCGATGTGCGCGCGCAGGAGCCGCAGCGCGAGCACCTGCTGCTCTACACCAACCAGCTGCTCGCTACCGTGGCTCGGCGGCATAGCGGCGTCGACGGCCAGGACGCGTTCAACCGCTGGATCGAGGACATGGAGCTGAACGACCCGGCGAGATTCCTGCCGCGCCTTCGCAACGTAGTCGACGTCCTGGTGCAGGACGAGTGGTGGTTCGACCGCGACGCGTTGCAGGCGGCGCTGCCAGAGGACTGAGATGGACGAGGTCGTGGACGCCGCGTTCGCGATCGAGTGCCGCAGCCTGCCGGTGGATCATGCTTATGCGCTGTCCGCGGCGATCCAGGCGGCGCTGCCGTGGTTCGCCGGAGAGCCGCAGGCGGGGCTGCACACCGTGCACGGGGCGGCTTCGGGCGCGGGCTGGGTGCGGCCGGAGGGCGAGGACGCGCGGGTGGAGCTTTCCCGGCGCACGCGGCTCGTGCTGCGGCTACCGCTGCGCCGCATACCGGACGCGGCGGCGCTCACCGGGCGCACGCTGAACATTGCCGGCTCGCCGATGCGCGTAGGGCGGCTGGTCCGGCGCCCGCTGCTGCGCATCGCGTCGCTCTTCTCGCGCAGCGTGATCTTCGAGGGCGCGGTGGACGAAGCGGCGTTTCTTGCCGCTGCGACCGAGGCGCTGCGCGCGCTCGGCGTGGAGGCCCCGACGATGCTCTGCG
>JAOUGZ010000575.1 GCA_029865405.1 Betaproteobacteria bacterium | reverse complement strand
GGGCGCGTGGCCGAGCGTCATCAGCGTCACCAGCTCCTTCTTGTCCAGGTACAGGGTGAGCGGATGCTCGCCGGCAACTGCCGTGGGCACCATCTCGCCGCGCTCGTTGTAGGCCTCGACCTCGAAGGTGGCGGGCTTCGCGGCGTCGGTCAGCTCGGGACGCTGGAGTTTCTTAGCCACCGATGTAGGACATCTCGATCTTGCGCGCCTTGGCCGTCTCCGCCGTGCGAATCTCGGAATAGCGGTCGCCGCGCGCGCGCCACACGGCGGCGATCTCGTTCACGATTTCGTCATCCGAGCCGCCGTGGCGCAGCAGCCATTTCAGGTCGTGGCCCTGCTCGGCGAACAGGCAGGTGTAGAGCGCACCTTCCGCGGACAGGCGCAGCCGGTTGCAGCTCGCGCAGAACGCCTGCGTCACCGACGAGATGACGCCGATCTCGCCGGCGCCGTCCTGGTAGCGCCAGCGCTCGGCCACCTCGCCCTCGTAGTTCGGGTCCACGGGCTCGAGCGGATGGCGCGCGCCGATGATCTTCACGATCTCGGCGGACGGGACGACGTCGTCCATGCGCCAGCCGTTGGTGCTGCCGACATCCATGTACTCGATGAAGCGCACGATGTGGCCCGTGCCGCGCCAGCGCTCGGCCATGGCGAGCACATGGCCCTCGTTCGCGCCGCGCTTGACCACCATGTTGATCTTGATCGGCGCCATGCCGGCCGCCGCCGCGGCCTCGATGCCTTCGATCACCTTCGCCACCGGGAAATCGGCATCGTTGACGGCGCGGAACGTGGCGTCGTCGAGCGAGTCGAGGCTCACGGTGATGCGCTTCAGGCCCGCACGCGCGAGCGCGGCGGCCTGCTTCGCCAGCAGCGAGCCGTTGGTGGTCAGCGTCAGGTCGAGTCCCGGGATCTCGGCGAGCATCGCCACCAGCCGGTACAGCTCGCGCCGCACCAGCGGCTCGCCGCCGGTGATGCGCACCTTCTTCACGCCGAGCCCGGCGAACAGGCGCGCGAGGCGTGCGATCTCCTCGAAGCTGAGAATCTCCTCGTGCGGCAGGAATTTAAAGCTCTGGTCGAACGTTTCCCGCGGCATGCAGTACACGCAGCGGAAGTTGCAGCGGTCGGTGACCGAGATGCGCAGGTCGCGCAGGCCCCGGCCGAGCGTATCCGCCAGCGGCCGGCCGTCGTGGGCGGGGGCCGGCGCGCGCGCCGTACGGATGGGAAAAACCTTTTGCGTCATGGTGTTTCTCTCACGGAAGATCATAGCAAACGAACGTTCTGAGCTATAGTTCTTTGCATGCGGAATCCGACGTTTCCGGTGTCGATCGTGATGCAGCGCCGCGCACTGCAAAATCGATGGCAGAGCGAGGCGTGGGAGCCCTACGCCGTGCTGGCGGAGGCGGGGGAGGGCGCGCCGCGCGTGCTCGTGGAGGAGCCGGGACTCACGCAGTGGCTCTTCCCGGGCCTGGAAATCATGCTGCGCGTGGCGGACGCCGACGGCTACTACCTGAACGTCTCGACGAGCGAGCCTTGCGTATTCGTGCTCTGGCGCATGGAAGGCGAGCGCGCGGTGCCGGCCCACCTCACCCTGAGCTACAGCGAAGCGAGCAGCTGGATGGACGGCGGCGAGCAGGTCGACCGGGTACCGATGCCGCGCGAGATCTACGACTGGGTGAGCGAGTTCGTGCAGCGCCACTACCGACCACAACCGAAAAAGAAGATCCGGCCGCAATCCTTCAAGAGCCCGAAAGATCGGGCGCGCATCTGATGGCGCGGGACGACGAGGACTTCCTGCGGCGCTGGTCGCGGCGCAAGCTCGACGCCCCCGCGAAGGCACCGGCGGCCGCGCCCGCGGTGCCGGCCGAGGCGCCGCCATTACCCTCGCCCGAAAGCCTCACCTTCGAATCGGACTTCAGGGCGTTCATGCAATCCAAGGTCGCGGAGGGCGTGAAGCGCGCGGCGCTGAAGAAGCTGTTCGCCGATCCGCGCTTCAACGTCATGGACGGGCTGGACGTCTACATAGACGACTATTCGAAGGACAGCCCCATCCCTCCGGAGATGCTTGCACAACTGCAGCACTCCCGGTCGACGCTGTTCGGGCGCAAAGAGCAGGACAAGACCGAAGCACCGGCGTCCGAGCCCCAGCCGCTGGCGCAGGCGCCCGGTGCCAAAGAGGCGGGGGAGAAAGAGGAGAAGAAGGAAGACGATGGCACTGCAGGATAAGACGATCAAGCTGTGCAGCTGCAACGGCACCATGGCGCTCGACGCCAAGGCGCTCGCTGCGGCGCTGAAGCAGGGCACGCCGCTCACCGTGAACACGGAGCTCTGCCGGCGCGAGGCCGGCGTGTTCCAGGCGGCGCTCGGCGAGCCCGAGGTGCTGGTCGCCTGCACGCAGGAGGCGGCGCTGTTCTCCGAGCTGGCGCAGGCCGCCGAGGCCAAGGGCCGGATCGACTTCGTCAACATCCGCGAGACCGCGGGCTGGTCGGCCGAGGGCAAGCGCGCCACGCCGAAGATCGCGGCGCTGCTCGCGACCGCGGCGCTGCCCGAGCCCGAGCCGGTGCCGAACGTCGAGTACAAGTCGGCCGGGCAGGTGCTGGTGATCGGCCCGTCGGCGGCGGCGCTCGACTGGGCGCAGCGCCTCGCTGGCGAGCTCGGCGGCGAGGCGCTGCG
>JAOUGZ010000573.1 GCA_029865405.1 Betaproteobacteria bacterium | reverse complement strand
ACGCAGTGGTTCGCGGGGATGGAGGCGGTGCCCGGCTATCGGGGCGCAAAGCCCGCCGAAACGCTGCGCGTGCTGGCGCTGCGCGGCATCGAGGCGACGCAGTTCTTTCCGGCATGGGGGCAGGCACGCCTGCACGGCATGATCGCCAACCGCCCCGACTGGACGCTTTCGCGCCAGCGCCAGTGGGGCACGCCGATGCCCTTCTTCATGCACAAGGAAACCGGCGAGCCGCACCCGCGCACGGCGCAACTGCTGGAAGCGGTGGCGACGCGCGTCGAAAAGGGCGGCATCGAAGCCTGGCACACGCTGCGCCTCGAAGAGCTGCTCGGCGCGGAAGCGGCACAGTACGAAAAGGGCCGCGACACGCTCGACGTCTGGTTCGACTCCGGCTCCACGCACCAGACCGTGCTGCGCGGCTCGCATGCCGAGCTCGGCTTCCCGGCGGACATGTACCTCGAAGGCTCGGACCAGCACCGCGGCTGGTTCCACAGCTCGCTTCTCGTGTCGTGCATGCTGAACGGCGTGCCGCCGTACAAGTCACTGCTCACGCATGGCTTCGTGGTCGACGGCGAAGGCCGCAAGATGTCGAAGTCCAAGGGCAACACGGTGGCGCCGCAGCAGGTCTCGAGCACGCTCGGCGCCGAGATCCTGCGCCTGTGGGTCGCCTCGACCGACTATTCCGGCGAGCTCTCGATCTCCAACGAGATCCTGAAGCGGGTGGTGGAGAGCTACCGGCGCATCCGCAATACGCTGCGTTTCCTCCTCGCCAACACGTCCGATTTCGATGCCGCGCAGCATGCGGTACCCGCGGCGCAGATGGTGGAAATCGACCGCTATGCGCTCGCCATGACGGCGCGCCTGCAACGGGAGGTGGCCGATGACTACGCACGCTACCAGTTCCATCTCGTCACGCAGAAGCTGCAGGCGTTCTGCGCCGAGGACCTGGGTGCTTTCTACCTCGACATCCTCAAGGACCGCCTGTATACCTGCGGCGCGCAGTCCGCGGCGCGGCGCTCGGCGCAAAGCGCCCTGTGGCACGTGGCGCACGCGCTCGCGCGGCTGATGGCGCCGATCTTGTCGTTCACCGCGGAGGAGCTCTGGCACGTGCTGACGCGAGATGCCGAGGACAGCGTGTTCTTCCAAACGCTGCACGAGCTGCCGCAGCCCGAGGGGGCGGCGGCGCTTCTGGCCAAATGGGACCGCTTGCGCGCATTGCGCGCGCCGGTACTGAAGCGCATCGAAGACCTCAGGGCCGCGGGCAAGGTCGGCTCGTCGCTGCAGGCGGAGGCCGATCTGCATGTCAACGGCACGGATCACGAACTGCTCGCAGGCCTGGGCGAGGATCTGCGCTTCGTGCTGCTGACCTCGGCCGCACGCGTACATCTCGGCAACGGCGAGCTGCGGGTCGAGGTCGCGCCGAGCGCGCACGCCAAGTGCGACCGCTGCTGGCACTATCGCCCGGACGTCAACGGCGACGGCCTGTGCGGGCGCTGCGAGACCAATCTCCATGGCAAAGGCGAAACGCGCCGCCATGCCTAGGGCCTGGCCCTGGTTTGCCGCGGCGGCGGGGGTGGTGCTCGTCGATCGCCTGACCAAGATGGTGATGCTGGGATGGCTGCGGCCGGGAGAAGCCTACGAGGTCACGGGATTCTTCAACCTGGTGGTGGTGTTCAATCGCGGCGCGGCGTTCAGCTTCCTTGCCGATGCGCCGGGCTGGCAGACGCCGTTCTTTGCCGGCGTGGCGATCGTCGCCGCCGCGGTGGTGAGCTGGATGCTGTGGCGGCACCACGCGCGCACGCTCCTTGCCGGCGGACTGGCGCTGATCCTCGGCGGCGCGCTCGGCAACCTGTGGGATCGCCTCGCCTGGGGCGCGGTCGCCGACTTCCTCGATTTCCACGCTTTCGGCTGGCATTGGCCGGCGTTCAACGTCGCCGATTCGGCGATCACCGTGGGCGCCGCGATCCTGATCGTCGAAGGCTTCCTGCACAGGGAATAGAATGCAGGCCATGGAAATCCTGCTCGCCAATCCACGCGGCTTCTGCGCCGGCGTGGAGCGCGCGATCGACATCGTCGAACAGGCGCTGCAGCAGTACGGCCCGCCGATCTATGTGCGCCACGAAATCGTGCACAACAGGTACGTGGTGGAAGACCTGCGCGCCAAGGGCGCGGTCTTCGTCGAGGAGCTCGACGAGATTCCCGCCGGCGCCACGGTCATCTTCAGCGCCCACGGCGTGCCCAAGGCGGTGCGCGCCGATGCCGAGGCCCGGGGGCTCAAGGTATTCGACGCCACCTGTCCCCTGGTCACCAAGGTGCACGTGGAAGTGGCGAAAATGCTGCGCGAGGGCTACGACATCGTGATGATCGGCCACCGCGGCCATCCCGAGGCCGAAGGCACGATGGGGCAGTCGGCGCGCGGCATGCATCTGGTCGAGGCGCTCGAGGACGTGGCGCGGCTGCAGGTGCGCGAAGATGCGAAGCTCGCCTACGTGACGCAGACCACGCTGTCGGTGGATGACGCCCAGGCCATCGTCGCCGCGCTCAAGGCGCGCTATCCGCAGATCCGCGGCCCGAAGAGGAATGACATCTGCTACGCGACGCAGAACCGCCAGGATGCGGTCAAGTTCATGACGCCGCAATGCGAGGTGGTGATCGTCGTCGGGTCATGAAC
>JAOUGZ010000078.1 GCA_029865405.1 Betaproteobacteria bacterium | reverse complement strand
GGGCCGGTGCGGTCATTCATCGGGCCGCCGCCAGAAGATCGAAATCCCGCGCGTATTCTCGCAACCGCGCGATGGCGACGGTGCGCTGGCGCGGGCTCAGCGTACGCTCGAGGTCGGCGAGCAGGGTGAGCAACGCCTGCGTGGCGGCCTGGTTGGCGGCGGCGAAATCAGGGTCGCGGCCCGCATCCCAGTGCGCCGCCCATTCGGCGAGGCGCGCGGCGCTGTCTCGCGCGCGCAGCATGGCGAGAAGCTCCGCCTGGCGGCGCCGGCGTTCGCGCTCGCGCAGTTCCGCATTGAGCGGCGCGCTTCCGGTGTACTCCCGCACCCGCGTGCGCTGCGCGTCGCTCAGCTCTCCCACCCAGTCCTCCAGCGTGTGCACCAGGCGCCTGAAGCGGCGCTCGCGGCGCTCCGCGATCGTGCCTGCGAGCCATTGCTCGGCGAACTTGCGGTTTTCCTCGTCGAAGCGGCGCTCGAGGTGCGCGATCTGCGCGCTCGACAGCCGGTCGAGAAAGTCGCCCAGTCCGGCGCCGGCCCGCCGCAGGCTCTCGCGCGCCTGGTGCCGTACGGCATCGTAACCCCAAACCAGATCCTCGCGCGACGCGCCGCGCGCGAGGCGCGCGCCCGCTTCCTCGGCGAGTCGCGCATAGAGCGGGAGCGCCTCGGCGCGATGCCAGGCGAGGAACACGCGCAGCCGCCCGTCGAACTCCTGCGCCTGCGCCTCTTCCAGGTCGAGGTAGCTGCCGGCCTGCCAGCGCAGCCAGGTGCCGGCATTGTTGTACGCGAACTCGATCGCGCTGCAGCCCGCGGCGAGCGCAACCAGGCACACCGCGGCGAGGCGCGCCCTCACCAGTAGGTCTCCACCGTGATGTGCCCGGGCGCGCGGCGCCGGTGCTTGCGCATGCCGCGTGCTTCGAGCGCTGCCGACACGTCGCTCACCATGGCTGGATTGCCGCACAGCATGACATGAGAACTGTCGGCCGTGAGCCCGGCCTGCGCGGCGCGCTCAAGGCGCGCATCGCGAATCGCGTCGGGCACCCGGCCGGCCAGCGCGCCCGCGGCGGGCTCGCGGCTGACGAAAGGAATGAAGCCGAACTGGGCGCCGCGCGCGCGCCCGATCCCGCCGATCGTTTCGCGGTACGCCTGGTCGGCGGCGGTGCGCGTCGCGTGCACCAGCGTCACCCGCGCGAAGCGCGCCCAGGGCGCGTCCGTGCGCAGGATCGACAGGAACGGCCCCAGGCCGGTGCCGGTGGCGATGAGCCACAGGTTCTCGGCGTCCGGCACCTCGCGCAGCACGAGAAACCCGGCGGGATTCGGCGCCACGTGCACGGTGTCGCCGGCCTCGAGCGCGGCGAGGCGCGGCGACAGCGGCCCGGCCGGCACCACGTTGTAGTAGAACTCGAGCGGCTCGGCGCCCGGGGCGTTGACGAGCGAGTACGGCCGGGCGACGCGCTCGCCGCCGACGTCCAGCGCGAGCTTGGTGAACTGGCCGGCCGCGAACGGGCCGAGCGGCGCCCGGACCTGCAGGCTGCACAGCCGGTCGGTCCAGCGAATCTGGCCGACCACCCGGCCTTCGAGCCATTTGCTCATGCGTGGCTTGGATTATATTCGGCGCATGCCCGCGCTCCGACCGCTCGCCGACGGCGGCTACGACTTTCTCGAGGGCGTATTTCCCTATTCGCAGGGTGTCATTGCGCGCGAGGGCTTCGCCCTCGAGCGCGCGCGCTTCCTGCGCCCGTTGCCGCTCGCCGAGGGCTTCGCCGCGATCGCGGCGCACCTCGACGCGCTCGGGCGCCCGCGCACGGCGCTCTGCGCCGCCGAGTTGCGCTCGCCGCGACCGTTCAGCTTCGGCGGCTTCGGCGAGTTCAACCGCGGCTATGTCGCCGTGCTCGAAGACTGGGGTCTGGTGCGCGGCGGCCTCAATCCGGTGGCGCGCGCCAACGTTGCGCCGGACATCGCGCCCCCCGCCGAGCCGGGCTTTCATGCATTCAGCTATACGGTTCCGGCCACGAGCGCGCAGCCGAGCTTCGTCGTCGCCGGCAGCGGCGAATGGCCAGAGGGCGGGCGTTTCCCGGAAGACATCGTGGCGCGGGGCGATGCCTCCGCCGCGGGGCTGCGCCGCAAGGTGCAGTACGTGCTGGGTGTGATGGAATCGCGCCTCGCCGGCCTGGGGGCGCGCTGGCGCGACGCGAGCGCGACCCAGGTCTACACGGTGCGCGACTTCCATGCCTGCGCGCCGGACATCGTCGCGCGCGCCGGCGCCGCGCTCGACTGGAACTACTGCCGGCCGCCGATCGAGGGGCTCGAGTTCGAGATGGACCTGCGCCGCGTCACGACGGAGCGGCTGCTCGCGTCGTAGGCGCGGCGCGCTTCTCCAGCGCCTCCTCGGCCGCGCCGAGGATGCCCTTGGGCAGGAAGATGATGAACAGCACCAGCATGAGGCCGTAGAGCGTGGTGTCGAGGCCGTGGATGTCGTGGCCCAAGGCGAGGCGCAGGCCTTCGGCGAGGAGCAGCGTGAACGCCGCGCCCACGGTCGGCCCGAAGCGCACGAACATGCCGCCGGCAATCGCCCCGAACACCATCTGAAGGCTGATACCGATGCCCGAGACCGTCTCCGGGTTCACGTACTGCTGGTACTGCGCGTAGAGCACGCCGGCGGCGCAGGTGACGAGCGCCGAGATCATGGTGATGCCGAGCTTCAGGCGCGTGACGCTCATGCCGACCGAGGCCGCGGCGTCTTCTTCCTGGCTGATCGCCTGGAGCGCGAGGCGCGCCATCGAGCGATCGACGCGCGTCCAGATCCACAGGCCGGCGAGCCAGCAGGCGAACACGACGTAGAACCAGACCAGCTTCGAGGGGAACTGCATCGCCCAGAGCGAGTAGTCGGCCTGCTGCAGGGCGGTGGTGGGCGTGACGCCGAGCGAGCCGCCGGTCTGGTCCCGGAGCGCGACGATGATCAGGCGCGTCACCTCGGAGAGCGCGAGCGTGACGAGCGCGAAGTAGTGGCCGACGATCTTGAAGCGAAAGCACGGATAGCCGATCAGGAACGCGATCAGCGCCGCCACCGCGAGCGCGAGCGGCAGCCCCATCCAGGGCGACAGTCCCCAGTGGTTCCAGGCCATCACCACCACGTAGGCGCCGATGCCGAAGAACGCGCCGTGCCCGAGGCTCACCAGCCCGAGCCGCCCCATGATCGCCCAGCCGGTGTAGGCGAAGACCCACAGCAGGCACAGGATCAGCAGGTGCAGCGGATAGTTGCCCATCGCCGAGAGTGGCGCGAGCGCCAGGGCGACGATCACGATCCAGCGCAGGTTCGCCGCCACCTTACTTGCCTCCCAGGATGCCCTGCGGCCGCCAGAACATCACGCCGATGAAGAACAGGAACGCGAGCACGTAGCCCCACTCGCTGTGCAGGAAGAACCCGCCCACCGAGATGAACTGCGCGAAGATGAACGCGGCGATGAAGCCGCCGACCATGTTGCCGAGGCCCCCGAGCACGCACACCATGAACGTGATCGGCCCGAACGAGAGGCCGATCGCCGGATGGATGTCGTATTGCAGCACCAGCAGGCACGCGGCGAGCCCGGCGAGGCCGCCGCCGAGCGCCGAAGTGGTGAGGAAGATGCGATTCGGGTTCACGCCCATCAGCGGCATGATGGCGCGGTCCTGCGAGATGGCGCGGATCGCCGTGCCGAGGAAGGTCTTCTTCAGGAACAGGTACACGCCGATCATGCCGGCGAGCGCCACCAGGAACGCCACCAGGCGCGAGAAGCTGAAGTACATCTCGCCGAGCTGCAGCTGCGGCAGCTGCACGCCGATGTTGCGGAACTCGACGCCGAAGGCGAGCGTCGCCGCCGCCTGCAGGAAAAACAGCACCCCGCCCGTCACCAGCAGCTGGTTGATTGGCTCGGCGGCGAGCACCGGGCGGATCACGAACTGGTGCAGGATCACGCCCATCACCGCCACCAGCGCCACCGCGGCGATGAACGCGAGCCACAGCGGCCAGCCGTACACGTTGTGCGTGTAGTACACCGTGTACATGCCGATCATGATCATCTCGGCGTAGCAGATCCACACCACGTCGATGACGCCGAAGATCAGGTTGAGGCCGAGCGCGAGCAGCGCGAGGATGCCGCCGAGCAAGAGGCCGTTGATGATCGCCTCGAGCAGGAAGATGTCGAAGATCGGCATGCTCTAGAGCCCCAGGTACGCTTTCTTGATCTCGTCGCTCTCGAGGAGCTCGGCGCTCGTGCCCGAGAGCTTGATGCGCCCGGTCTCGAGCAGGTAGCCGCGCTTGGCGACCTTCAGCACCTGGCGGATGTTCTGCTCGACGATCAGGACCGTGTAGCCTTCGGCGCTCATCCTGCGCACCACCTCGAAGATCGACTGCACCACCACCGGCGCGAGGCCCGCCGAGGGCTCGTCCAGGAGCAGCAGCTTCGGTCCGGACATGAGCGCGCGGCCGATGGCGCACATCTGCTGCTCGCCGCCCGAGAGCGTGCCCGCGGCCTGCTTGCGGCGCTCCCGCATGCGTGGGAACAGCGCGTACACGCGCTCGATCCTCTCGCGGAAGTGCGCGCGCGCCGCCGCCGGGAACGCGCCCATCTTCAGGTTGTCCTCGACCGAGAGCTTCGGGAACAGGCGCCGGTTCTCGGGCACGTGCGCGATACCGTAGTCGATCACCTCGTGCGAGGGCACCTGGCCCAGGCTCCTGCCCTCCATCAGCAGCTCGCCCTTGGCGGCGTCGATCAGCTTCGAGATCACGCGCAGCAGCGTCGTCTTGCCGGCGCCGTTCGGGCCGATCACGGCCACCGTTTCGCCCGCCTTCACTTCGAGGCTGACGTCGAACAGCGCCTGGAACGTGCCGTAGCCGGCAGAGACGCCCGCGAGCGAGAGCATCAGGCCTCCCGCGCCGCGACCGCGGCCTGCACGTCGGCCGCGTCGGTGCCGAGGTACACCTCGATCACCTTGCGGTCGTGCGCCACTTCGTCGGGCCTGCCCGCGGCGATCACCTCGCCGTGGTCAAGCACCACGCAGCGGTCGACCACGCGCATCAGCACGCCCATGATGTGCTCGACCCAGATGATGGTGATGCCGCGCTCGCTCCGCATCGCGGCCAGCATGTCGGCGGCCTGGTCCATCTCGTGCTCGTCGAGCCCGCCGAGCGATTCGTCGGCAAGCAGCAGCTTCGGCTTGGTGGCGACGGCGCGCGCCAGCTCCAGCTTCTTCAGCCCCGCGGCGCCCAGGCTGTCGACGCGCGCGCTCTCGTCGCTCGGCAGGCGCACCAGCGTCAGCGCCTCCTTGGCCTGCGCGTAGGCCGCCTCGCGCGACGGGCGGTGCTCCTGCCCGTAGTAGGCGGCGAGCGCCACGTTCTCCACCAGCGAGAGCTTGCGGAACGGGCGCGGGATCTGGAAGGTGCGCGCCACGCCGTGGTGCGCGACCTTGTTCGCCACCACGCCGCCGATCTCCTTGCCCTGGAAACGGATCGAGCCGCGCGTGGGCGCCAGCGCGCCCGAGATCAGGTTGAAGATGGTGCTCTTGCCCGAGCCGTTCGGGCCGATGAGGCCGAGGATCTCGCCCTCCTTCAGCTCGAAGTCGACCGCGTTCACGGCGGTGAAGCCGCCGAACATCTTGGTCAGGCCCTGGACGGACAGCATGCGGCGGCCTTGCCGCGGGCGCTCGGCGCGCCCGCGGTCAGGACGGACTCCCCTTTGAGCCTACTGGTTCGAGTACGTCATGCCCTTCGGCAGCGGCAGCACCGGGTCGGCGGTGCGCAGCGGCGTCGGCCAGACGATCTTGGTCTCGCCCTTGATGTACTGCATGACCACGGGCGACGAGCGCTCGTTCTGGCCCGACATCTGATGCCCCGGCGGGAAGAACTTCACGCCGTAGCCCTGGATCGTGCCACCCACCGGGATATCGGTTTCGAGCGCGGCCTTCTTTAGCGCCTCGGGCGTGATGCCGCCGTACTTCTTGATCGCGCGCGGCAGCACGTCGGTGAAGAAGATCCAGCTCTGGTTGAAGCCCATCGAGGCGTGCGGCGGGATCTGGTCGGCCTTGGTCTCCGCGCGGTAGCGCTTGATCATCTCGTTGGTCAGGTCGCCCAGGCCCGGCTTGAGCGTCTTCGGGTCGAGCAGCTGCGCCGCTACCGGGTCGACGTTGTAGATGTACTCGGCGTCCTTGCCGAACGCGGCCTCGAGCTTGTCGTACTGGCCGTAGCCCGCGCCGTGGCCGATCATCGCCGCCCATTTCAGGCCCTGCTCGCGCGCCTGGCGCCAGAAGAGGGTGATGTCCGGGTTGTAGCCGGTGTGCAGGATGACGTCGGCGCGCGCGCGGCGCAGCTTGGTGACCAGGCTGGAGAGGTCGGGCGAGGTCGCCGAATAGCCTTCCTTCATCACCACGTCCATGCCGTACTTCTTGCACACCTCCTCGTTGCCCGAGGCGACGCCCGAGCCGTAGGGCCCGTCCTCGTAGATGATGGCGACCTTGAGGTTCTTCGGGTCCTTCTTCAGCTTCGCTTTCGCGTTCTCGTTCAGGAACGAGCACGAGGCGGCACCGAACTGGTCCGAGTGCACCTGCGCGCGGAACACGTTCTGCAGGTTCTTGTCCTTGAACACCGCCGAGGCGACGCAGACGTTGGCCCACATGAACTTCTTCGCCGCGTCGACCTTCTGCGCCATCGGCACGCAGTGCGCGCTCGAGTACACGCCCATGATCAGGTCGACCTTTTCCTGTTCGAGCAGGCGGGTGGCCTCGTTGATCGCCACTTCGGCCTTCGACTGCGCGTCGGCGTAGATGGCGTTCACCTTGTAGCCCTCGACGCCGCCCTTCTCGTTGATCATCTCGATGGCGATCTTGGTGGCAATCGCCGCAGCCTGCGAGCCGCCGGCCGCGAACGGGCCAGTGTAGTCGTAGATCACGCCGATCTTGATTTCCTTGCCTTGCGCGAGCGCAGCCGACGAGCACGCCGCGAAGGCGGCGGCGACGGCAAGCGTGCGCAGTCCTGGGTTACGCATGGGTGTCTCCTCCTTGAGAGGGCCAGTCTTTCGCAGACTCGGGCATCGTGTCAAGCATGGTTCGCGTCGGCGCGCACCAGGTCTGCGCCCTTCTCGGCAACGGCGAACACCGCGGCGTTGATGTTGCCCGACGGTACTGCGGGCATCACCGAGGCGTCGATCACCCGCAACCCCGATAGCCCGCGCACCCGCAGCCGCGCGTCGACCACGGCGCGGGCATCGTCGCCCATGCGGCAGGTCGAAGTCGGGTGGAACACCGTGTCGCCGTACTCGCGGCCGTACGCGAGCCAGTCGGCGTCGGTCTGCACCTTGGGACCGGGCTGGAACTCCTCGGCCACGTACTGCGCGAGCGGCAGCGTGCCGGCGAGGCGGCGCACCAGCTTCAGGCCCTCGACCATGCTGCGCCGCTCGTTCTGCGTGGACAGGTAGTTGTAGTGGATCGCCGGCGGCGCCTTGGGATCGGCCGAGCGCATGCGCACCCAGCCGCGCGACTCCGCCTGCAGCTGCGACAGCGACAGCGTGAAGCCCGAGTGCGGGTGCAGCACGCCGCCGCGCTTGGCAGTGGAGAAGTTGATGAAGTAGATCTGCCCGTCGGGGCGCGTGAGCCCGGGGCGCGTGCGCACGAATGCCGCGGCGTAGCCCGCACTCACCGTGAGCGGCCCGCGCCGCGCAAGCACGTATTTCAGGCCGATGCCGAGCTGGCGCCACCAGCTCGCCATGTCGTCGTTCAGCGTGATCGGCTTCGTGCAGCGCCAGAACGTGCGCACGTAGAAATGGTCCTGCAGGTCCTCGCCCACGCCGGGCGCATCGAGGAGCGGCCGGATGCCGTGGCGCTCGAGGAGCGCGCGCGGGCCCACGCCCGAGAGCTGCAGCAGCTGCGGCGAGTTGATCGAGCCGCCGGCGAGGATCACCTCGCGCACGGCGTGCGCCTGGCGCGTCGCGCCGCCCTGCAGGTACTCCACCCCCACGGCGCGCGTGCCGCTGAACAGCACCTTCGTGGCGAGCGCCTCCACTTCGACGCGCAGGCTGGCGCGCTTTTGCGCCGGGCGCAGGTAGCCGGTGGCGGCGCTCGAGCGCCGGCCGTTCTTGATCGTCGCCTGGTAGTAGCCTGCGCCCTCCTGGCGCGCGCCGTTGAAATCGTCGTTGCGCGGCACGCCGAGCGCCTCGGCCGAGGCGATGAAGGCGTCGCACAGCTCGTGCCTGTCCGGCAGGTCGCCCACGCCGATGGGGCCGCCCGCGCCGTGCCAGGCGTCGGCGCCGCGCGCCTGGTTTTCCGACTTCTTGAAGTACGGCAGCAGGTCGTCGTAGCGCCAGCCGGGAATGCCCCAGCCGTCGAAATCCTCGCGCTGGCCGCGGATGTACACCAGGCCGTTGATCGAGGAGGAGCCGCCCAGCACCTTGCCGCGCGGCGTGAAGATGCGCCGCCCGTTCAGCGTGGGCTCGGGCTCGGATTCGTACGCCCAGTTGACGTCGGTGCGCGCGAAGAGCTTGCCGTAGCCGAGCGGCACGTGGATCCAGAGGTTCGTGTCGCGCGGCCCGGCTTCAAGGAGCAGCACGCGGTGCCGGCCGTCCTCGGTGAGCCGGTTGGCGAGCACGCAGCCCGCCGTGCCGGCGCCGACGACGACGTAGTCCCAGTGCTCAGCCACGCAGGATGCGCAGGAAGCAGCAGCCTTTGGCGCCGGGCGTCCAGGTGCGGTTCTCGATCTTGAACCCGGCGCCTTCGAACAGGCCCTTGTCCACCGCGCCGGCGATGCGGCACAGCGTCGCCACCTTGTCCTCGGCCAGGCCCGCTTCGCGCCAGGCGTCCTTCAGCGGGCAGCCGTGCAGCTGGATCTCGAGCTCCGCGGGCTCCTTTTTCAGCACCTCGGGCTGGAAGATGTCCTTGCCGCCCGGCACGCTGCCGAGGAACGCCTCGCACAGTCCGCCGAGGTCGGCGGGCGCGAACTTCGAGAATGCCGCGCCCATGGCGCGGCCGCGGCGGTAGATCGCCTTCGTCAGCAGCGCCTCGGCCTTCGCCGCGCCGAGCTCCTCGGCGAGCACGTCGTAGGTTTCCTTGTAGATGAGGGCGCGGTTCTTCATCTGCGCGACGAGGTCGCGG
>JAOUGZ010000077.1 GCA_029865405.1 Betaproteobacteria bacterium | reverse complement strand
GCCGCCACTTCCTGCGGCGTCTCCACCTTGTCGGAGGCGACGTCGATCACGCCGACCAGCACATCCTTGCCCTTCAGCAGCTTCATCAGCTCGGGCGGCACGTGCGAGTGGATGCACTCGAGCGACACCTGCTTGATCTTGCTCCTGGCAAGGGCCGGGAAGATCTTCTCGTACTGGCGCCACTCGCCGCCGAGCTTCTCCTTCCAGTCGAGGTTCGCCTTGATGCCGTAGCCGTAGCAGATGTGCACGCAGGTCGTGCACTTCAGGCCCTGGGCCGCGCGCTCGAGCGCCTGGATGCCCCACTTGTTCACGTCGTCCATGTAGACGTTGAACGCGGGCTCGTCGAACTGGATCACGTCGACGCCGTCCTTCTCCAGCGCGCGCGCCTCCTGGTTGAGCAGCTCGGCGAAGGCCATCGCCAGCTTCACCTTGTCGCCGTAGTGCCGGTCGGCGATGGTGTCGACAATGGTCATCGGGCCCGGCATCGTGAACTTGAGCTTCTTCTTCGTGTGGGCGCGCGCGAGGCGCGCCTCGGTGGCGTGCACGCGGCCCTTCAGGCGCAGCGGCCCGACCACCACCGGCACCATCGCCTCGTAGCGGTTGTCGCGGATGCCCATCTTCACCTTGTGCTCGAAGTCGATGCCCTCGACGAATTCCAGGAAGCCGTGCACGAAGTGCTGGCGCGACTGCTCGCCGTCGGACACGATGTCGATGCCCGCGTCCTCCTGCTCCTTCAGCCACAGCAGCGTGGCGTCGCGCTTGGCTTTCTCGAGCTCTGCGCCCGATGCCCTCCACGACGGCCAGAGCTTGTCGGTTTCGGCGAGCCAGAAGGGCTTGGGCAGGCTGCCGGCAATGGTGGTCTCGAACATGGGACACTCCGCGGGAGGATTTGCCCAAGCTTATACTGCGCTCCGCCATGAGCAAAGTCGTCGTCGTTACCGGCGCCGCGCGCGGCATCGGGCTCGCCATCGCGCGGCGCTTTCTCGCCGGCGGCTGGCGCGCCGCGCTTCTCGACATCGACGCGCCCACGCTCGCGGCCGCGGCAAAAGGGCTGGGGAAGGATGTGTTGCCGATCGAGTGCGACGTCGCCGAGCCGGCGCAGGTGCGCGCGGCGATCGCGCAGGTGGCGGCGCGCTTCGGCCGCATCGACGCGCTGGTGAACAACGCCGGCATCGCGGTGTTCAAGCCGCTGCTCGAGACTACCTACGAGGAGTGGGCGCGCGTGCTGGCGGTCAACCTGACGGGCCCGTTCCTGTGCACGCAGGCCTGCGCCCCGGTGATGCTCGAAGGCGGCGGCGGCAGCGTCGTCAACATCGGCTCGATCTCCGGGGTGCGCGCGAGCACGCTGCGCGTCGCCTACGGCACGAGCAAGGCGGCGCTCGAGCACCTGACCCGGCAGCAGGCGGCGGAGCTCGGCAACGTCGGCATCCGCGTGAACGGCGTCGCCCCGGGCCCGGTGGACACGGCGATGGCGAGGCAGGTGCACACGAGCGCCATCCGCGCCGACTACCACGACGCCATTCCGCTCAACCGCTATGGCACCGAGGAGGAGATCGCCGCCGCGGTCTGGTTCCTGTGCAGCGACCAGGCGTCATACGTCAATGGCCAGATGCTGGCGGTCGACGGCGGGTTCGACGCCGCCGGCATCGGCCTCAGGTCCCTGCGGCGCGACGTCTAGCGCTCGGCCTCGCGCATCGGCAGCAGCCACAGCACCGCCGCCGCCTGCAGGGCGGCAAGCGACCAGAAGGCCGTCGCGTAGGCGCCGCCGGCATAGCGACCGTCAACCTCCGGGAAGAGCCGCAGCACGGCGCCGATGCCCCACTGGAACAGGAACGACGTGCCGAACATCATGACGTTCGAGGCGGTGATCACGCGCCCAGTCATCTCCGGTGGGAAGATCGGCGTCATCAGCGCATAGGCGAGGGACACCGAGATGGAAGTGAAGGCGTACACCGCGAGGGTCGCGGACAGTCCCGCGGTGAGGCCCGCAGCGAGAAGGGCAAACATCGCGAGCGAAGTGATGAGGCCGATCTTGTAGGTGGTCATGCGCGAGATGCCAGCCTGCGCCAGGCGGTCGCTGGAAACGCCAAAGAACACCGAGCCGGCGGTATAGGCGATGGCCGCGGTGAGCAGCGCCGTGGCCACGGCCGGGCGCTGATAGCCGGCGACGTCGTAGAGCCAGGGGGCGAGCCACAGGCCCTGCAGCGCCTGGTAGACCGCATGGCAGACGACGAGCGGCAGGGCGATGCGCCAGAAGGGAACGCTGGAGAAGATTCTGCCGAAACCGGCGATCTGCGCGCGCAGCGTCTGGCCGTGCCCGGGAAGCGGCTTCTCCGGTACCAGCAGGAAGATGAGCGCCGCTACGCTCGCGGAGGCGGTGGCGAGCACGTAGAACAGCGCGCGCCAGCCGAACGGCCCGAGAAAGGCCTCCGCCGGGGCGGTGGCCGAGAGCCCGCCCAACCCGCCCACCGCCAGATACAGGCCGTTCAGCGTCGCGAGGCGCGACAGCGGAAACCAGAGCGTGAACGCCTTGATGGCGCCCATCAGGCAGCCCGACACCCCGAGGCCGATGAGCGCGCGCCCGACCGAGAGCATGATGAAGTCCTGCGCCAGCGCGAAAACGAGCGCGCCCGAGCCGGCGATGCACAGCAGCGCCGCCAGCACGCGGCGCGGACCGTAGCGATCGAGCAGCACGCCGAGCGGCAGCTGGAACGCGGCGAAGGCGAGAAGGTAGGTGGCGGTAAGAAAGCCGAGGTCGGCGCTGGACAGGGAAAAATCGCGCGCCAGGTCGCGCGAGATGACGGCGTTGACGTTGCGGAAGAAGTACGACAGGTAGAAACCGGCGGCGAACGGACAGAAGACGACGAGGAGCAGCCGCGGATTCATGCGTCGATTGTAGCGGCGCAAATGGGCTAAGCTTGCGCCCATGGCGGCGAAACGCCTCATCGTCGGCATCACCGGGGCCACGGGCACCGCCTACGGCGTGCGCCTGCTCGAGGAGCTGCGCGCCGCGCGCGGCTGGGAGACGCATCTCGTGCTCACCGACGCGGGCGTGCTGAACGCGCACCAGGAGCTCGGGCTGAAGAGAAAGGACATCGAGCGCCTTGCGCACTGCTGCTACCACCCGAAGGACATCGGCGCGGCGATCGCGAGCGGCTCGTTCCTCACCGAAGGGATGGTGATCGCGCCCTGCTCGATGAAGACTTTGGCGGCCGTCGCGCACGCGCACGCCGACGACCTGGTGTCGCGCGCCGCCGACGTGGTGCTGAAGGAACGGCGGCGCCTGGTGCTGCTGCCGCGCGAGGCGCCGCTCAACCTGGCGCACCTGAGGAACATGGTGCAGGTCACCGAGATGGGCGGCGTGGTCTTTCCGCCGGTGCCCGCCTTCTACGCCCGGCCGAAGTCGATCGACGACCTTGTGCTGCACACTGTGCGCCGCGTGCTCGACCTCTTCGGCCTGCATTCGGCGAAGCTCGCGCGCTGGAAGGGCATCGATGCCTGACCTGAGCGTTTTCTCCTCGTCCTACGTCGAAGCGCGCGCGCACTTCATCGATGCCGCGCGCGCGAACGGCGCGCGCGTGTACGAGTTCCGGGAACCGAAGCTGAAAGGGCCGGCGGGCGAGCCGCTGTGCCTCGACGTCGCCGTCGCCGGGCCCGAGGACGCCGAGCGCGTGCTCGTCGCCGGCAGCGGCACGCACGGCATCGAGGGCTATCCGGGGTCGGCGGTGCAAACCGCCTGGCTGCTCGGCGGCGGCGCGAAGCGCCTGCCGAAGAAGACCGCGATGGTGCTTTTCCACGCCCACAATCCCTGGGGCTTCGCGCACAAGGCGCGCGGCACGGAGGAGAACGTCGACCTCAACCGCAATTTCATCGACCACGCAAAGCCGTATCCCGCGAATCCCGGCTACGCCGACGTGCACGCCATCGTCACGCCGGAATCGTGGGACGACGCCACCCAGGCCGAGGTGTTCCGCAAGCTCGACGCGCTGCGCGAGCGCATCGGCGAGAAGGCGTTCTCCACGGCGTTCAACGGCGGGCAGTTCTCGCATCCCGACGGCATCTATTTCGGCGGCCAGCGCGAGCAGTGGTCGAACTACGCGTTCCGCGAGGCGGTGCTGAAGCACGTGGCGCATGCGAAGCGCGCGGCGATCATCGACTTCCACACCGGCATCGGCCCGTGGCTGGAGCACATCTACCTGTGCTTCCATGCCGAAGGCTCGGCGGCGCGAAAGCGCGTGCGCGACTGGTGGGGCGAGCGCGCGGTGAACCTGGCGGGTGTCACGCACAAGGCGCTGGCCGACTACCAGGGCGTGATCATCGACGCCTTCGCCGACATGCTGCCCAAGGCCGAGGTCACCTGCGTGGTGGTGGAGTTCGGCACGCTGGAGCGAAAGGAAGTGCAGCGCGCCAACATGGCCGGGCGCTGGCTGCGCTATTGCAGCGACCGGCATCCGGCGCTCGCGCGCAAGGTGCACGGGCAGTTCTGCGAGACCTTCTACCCGTCGGATCCGAAGTGGCGCGCGGCGGTGCTCGAGCAGTCGCGCGAGATCCTCGATCGCGGCATCGCCGGCATCGGGCGCGCCTAGGCGCCTACTTCAGCTCGATCTCGACGAAGCGGAATTCGAAGTCGTTGGCGTTGATGACGTTGTGCGCGACGCCTTTCGGACGCGCGTAGGACACGCCGGCCGTCAGTTCCACCTCCCGGGTGCCCTCGGGCTCCACCAGGCGCAGTTTGCCGGTGGTGAGCGGCACCACGACGTAGTCGTGCGCGTGCACGTGGTCGCCGGTCTCGGCGCCGGGGGCGAAGCGCCATTCCGTGACGATGACGCGCGCGTTGTCGACTTGCGGGTGGGCGGTGGCTTTCATGGCTGGCGTTTTCCGAACCACATGCGGGAGAAGAGGCCGTCCCGGCGCACGAACTGATGGTACGGGGCGGCCGCGGCGTGCAGGAGGATGAGCGCCAAAAGCACCCCGGCGACGAAGCCGTGGACCGTTCTCGGCAGATAGATCGAGAAGCTCTCCGGCAGCGGGGCGCCCGAGCCGCCGAACACGATGCCCGGCAGGCCCGCCTGCACGGAGGTGGCGATGCCGCTCCCTGCCATCAGCAGCACGAGGAGGTAGAAGGCCCAGTGCGTGGCGCGGGCGAGCCGGTCGAGCAACGGCTTGCCGGTCGTGGCCGGCGCGGGCCTGCGGGTGCCCAGACGCACGCCGAGGCGCACCAGCATCAGCAGCAGGATGGCGACGCCGGCGACCATGTGGCCGCGCAGGGCGTCGATCTTCTCGGGCGCGCTGTTGGGAATCTCTTCCAGCACGAGCATGCCCATGCCGAGCGAAAAGACGACGAGGATCGCGATCAGCCAGTGCAGCGCGACCAGCGCCGGGTGGTATCTCGATGGATTCACTCTCTGCGCTCCGACAGGTAGTTGGCGCCGGTGAGGAGCATACCGAATGCGACGATGTCGCCCATCCAGCGGTTGCTGGCCAGGTGGTAAAGGCTCAATCTCGTCCTGTGCATGGCGACCTCCTTGGTTCAGCCTCGATCGTGGCACAAGCAGCGGGCGCGCGCTCGCGGTGCGAGAGAGCGGTACGAGCCATCTTCACGCGCCCGTCGCGTGCGCAAGCGCGGAGGGCGTCTTGCAGCCGACGATCGCCGGCGCCTCGTGGACGAGCGCGTCGTTCTCGAGCGCTGCCACCATGAACAGGGCGAAGTCCACGCGGCGCGTGATGTTGCTCTCGAGGACGGGGTCGCCCACGTGCCGGCTCCACATGGGCAGGCCCTGGCTCTCGCCCTCTTCGAGGTCGCTGCCGCGCACCACTGTCCAGCGCGTGTCGCTGGCGAAGACCCGCCGGCACGCCTCCACCTGGTCGTCGAGCTCGGCGAAGCGGGCGAGGCGCGCGAGCGAGCCGAAGACCTTCACCAACGCCTTGAGCTTCCACGAGTACACGTCCTTGCCGTCGCGCGTGATGTGCCACCCGCATGAAAACACGAGGCGCGCCCCCGGAGACGCATGGTCGAGCACAGCCTGGGCGGTGCCCGACGCGTATTGCTGGATGCCCCAAGGGACGAGCACGACGAGCACCCCGTCGCACCCCGCTACGGCGCGCCGGATGACGTCGCGGTCGTTTGTCGCCCCGGGAACGACGGTGATGCGCCCCTTGAAAGCGTCGAGCTTTGCCACGCTGCGCGCGCGGCACACGCCGACCACCTCGTAGCCGCGAGCGAGCGCGTGCTGCACCATGTACCTGCCGAGCTTGCCGGACGCCCCGACGATGCAGACCTTCCTCATGGGCATGCGCGGTGGCTGCCGCTAGAACATGCCGGCGTCGTTATGCGCCTCGGCGACGTGCGGACTGTGCTGCGTGTGGTTTGTGCCGACGTAGCGCTTTCTGGCGGCGCGGCCGATCGCGTGGTTAGCGGTCAACGCGTGTTCGCCAATAACCGGGTAGACGGCATTGATGTCCCGGTACTTGTAGCTCGTAGTGTAGCGCTGCCTCGATGAGTTCCAACCCCGCTTCCGGGTGGAACTCCAGCCTCATCGCTTCAGGCGAGCACGGAGATTCTTGAAAACTTGATCGCCCGGGACCGGCTGAACTTTACCTTCAGCGATTTCCCGGTGCCGTCGCTGGGCCTCTCTTAGCCAGGCGCTCTCGACGTCGACGTCGGGCGGACCGTCGAGCTCAGCGATAAGGGAACGGATCAGGTCCACCTTGTCTTCAAGGCTCAACGCGCGAATATTGGCCTCAATTTCAGCAACCGCCGTGGACATATGGATCTCCTAAGCCGCAATGCACAGGGACATTGTAGCGACACGTGTTGTTGACCGCTAACGTGTTGTTCTGTGGCGGGCCATGATGACGGTCGTACTGCCACGACGCTGGCGGCCCGTCCGCAGCAACAAAGGGTTGGGCATCGCTTACTTTGCAATGGTTGCACGAGCTGCCCAAGCACGCGCAATCAGTGAGATCGAGCCATCTGCCGCTGTCGGGAGGTGCTCGCGTATGCGATCGCGAAGGCCTCCTCTCACGGTTTCATCAAGCGACATGGCGTAGGCGGGGGCCGGACCCTGGCCGCCGAGGAAAGGCTGCCAGTAGTCGTCGAAACTCGAAAACCGCGTCGGTATGTCGATGGGCTTCACCTCGACGCCTTTCAGACCGGCGTCGGCGAAGAGCTTCTTGAGCGCCTCCGGGCGGCAAAGCGGGAAGCGGGGGCCCTCGTCCATGCTTGCAGCACTCGGATCGAGCTCGACTGCCGCGTCCCAGAAATATCGCATTAGCTCCATCTTTCCGGAGTAATCCCAGACGTAGGCTCCAATCGTGCCCCCCTTGCCGGTTACTCGGGCCATCTCAGCCAGAGCGGCCCGCTGATCCGGAACGAAGTTCAGGACCAGTCCTGAGACCACCACGTCGAGTGACGCATCGCCGAGCGGGATTGCCGTTGCGCTACCTTGGTGAAGCGTCACTTGGTCAGCGAGATTTTCCCTCGCGGTCTTGAGAAATCCCTCCGACGGCTCGATGCCGGCGACCGAGGCTGGCGAGCAGCGGTCCACGATCGCTGCGCACAGCGCTCCCGTGCCGCACCCCACGTCGAGCCACCGCCGGCCAACCGGAATGTTCAACCATGAGAGAAACAGCGGCGCGACTTGCCGGCTCCACCGGCCGACATACAGCTCGTAGGGACTCCCGCGCTCCCAGGTGTCGGAGACATGCTTGTCCTCCATGGTCATGCCCTACGCGTCATGCGATGCCCAACTTATTGATTAGGCCGCTTCGGCCGCGGAGCAGAACTATTCATAGATAGATTGAACCATCTACATACAGATAGCGCCATATGCCGGAATATATCTACTAACAGATGACTTCACGACCCCCCAATCACCATCTCGTACCGAGATGCCACGCCAAGCCGACGTGATTCCAGCCGCGACTACGCGTCCGATTTCCTCGGCCGGGACTCCTGAAACACCCGCAGGCCGTCGCCGAACCTGACCCAGTGCAGGTCGTCGCTCAGCCAGGAATGGTGCGTGGGCGGATAGCGCTCGGGCTCATCCAGGCTGCAGGTGGTGACGTCGATGACGTCGCCGTACTCATCATGACGGTAGGTAAGCGGCGTGCCGCAGGCGCCGCAGAACGTTCGCCGCACCGGCGGCGAGGAACAGTATTCGGCAGGGGAGCCCTTGGTGAACTTGAATCCGCGCATCGAAAACGTAACCCACGCCACCACCGGAGAACCGGCCACGCGACGGCACGACCGGCAGTGGCACACCATGGAGTTCGAGCAATCTCCGCTCGCCTCATAGCGCACCGCGCCGCACGCGCACCCGCCGGTCACCATCAGTGCGCCGCCAAAAACTCCTGCATCGCCTTCGTGAACGCAGCAGGATTCTCGAGATTTGCCAGATGCGCAGCCTTGGGAATCATGACGAGTTTCGACCCCGGCGCATTGTCGTGGATCTCCTTCGCCATCGCCGGCGGCGTGCCGGGATCCTGGTCGCCGCAGATCACCAGGATCGGCGTCTTGATCTCCTTCAGCCGCGCCGTCAGGTTGATCTTCGGGATGGCGTGGCAGCAGCCGGCGTAGCCGGGGACCGGGGTCGACGCGATGAGCTTCGCGATCGACGCCACGGCCTCGGGGTTGGACTTGCGGAACGGCTCGGTGAACCAGCGCTCGAGCGTCGGCTGCACGAGCGGCGCCATGCCCTTTTCTTCCGCGATCTTGATGCGCTCCTGCCACAGCGGCCCGACCTCAGGCGGAAAGCGGCTCGTGGTATCGGCGAGCATCAGGGTCTTGAGCACGCCCGGATACTTCAATGCGAAGGTCTGGCCGATCATGCCGCCCATGGAAAGCCCGCAGAAGTGCGGGTTCTTCACCTTCAGGTGATCGAGCAAGCCTTTCAGGTCGTCGGCCAGCATCTCCAGCGTGTATGCGCCTTTCGGCGCGTCGCTCGCGCCGTGCCCGCGCGTGTCATAGGCGAGGATGCGGTAGCTCCCCTTCAGCGCCGCGATCTGCGGGTCCCACATGCGCGCGCTGCAGGCGAGCGAGTGGCTGAGGACGAGCCAGGGCGATCCTTCCTTGCCGTGCAGCTCGTAGCTGGTTTCGATGCCGTTGGTTCTCGCTTTCATACGCTCCCCACGATGAGTGGAATCAACATTTCGTCGGCGCTCGC